>JANMPY010000524.1:0-5920 GCA_031370095.1 Betaproteobacteria bacterium | reverse complement strand
AGAATTCCGAACCGATCTGGATCGACATGGTCGCGCCAACCGAGATCGAACGCGGCTGGGTAAAGTCGCTGTACGATTTTGAATTGCCGTCGCCCGAAAACATGCAGGATCTCGAAGCGAGCGCGCGCTTTTTCGAAGGCGAGTCGGGCGAGCTGCATCTGCGCTCAGACTTCCTGCTGGAGTTGAATGAAGACGATTCGCGCAACGTGCCGGTCGCATTCGTTCTCAAGAATAACACCCTGCTCTCTTTGCATCTTGAAGACTTGCCGGTGTTTCGCCTGGTGCGCATGCGCGCCCGCACGCGACCGGGCTACATCGAGGATGCGCGTGAAGTGTTGCTCGACCTGTACGCGACCGATGCCGAATATTCGGCCGATGCGCTGGAAAGCGTCTACGCGCAACTCGAAAAAATCAGCGCCTCGGTGCTCACGCAGAGAATGACCGACGTCGAAGCCGCCAGCGTACTCGCGCGCATTGCCAACGAAGAAGACCTGAACGGTCGCATTCGCCGCAACGTGATGGACACACGCCGCGCGGTTTCATTTTTGATGCGGCAGAAATTGCTCGAAGGTGATCAGATGGAAGACGCGCGTCAGATCATGAGGGACATCGATTCGCTCGACGGCCACACCGCATTCGCCTTTGACAAAATCAACTTCCTCATGGACGCAACAGTCGGCTTCATCAACATCAACCAGAACAAGATCATCAAGATTTTTTCGGTCGCGTCAGTTGCGCTACTGCCGCCGACCTTGATCGCGAGTATTTATGGCATGAACTTCAAAGGCTGGTTTCCGGAGCTGGCGTGGGACTACGGCTATCCATTCGCGCTGGGGCTGATGCTGGTGTCGGTGGTGGTGCCGTTTGCTTATTTCAAGAGCAAGGGGTGGCTGGATTAACCAGCAAGTGGGGCTAAAACTCTAGTGTTGGCGAGGCTTTTGGGGCGTTTTTGCTCCAGATGCCGCGCTGAATGGCGATCTGCATGGCTCTGGTTTTCCGGATTGCGCGGCGCTTCATCCGGACTCTACAAAGAATTGTCGTGTCGACCGTCGGGAGAAATCTGCTTTTGCTCGACACTTCGATGAAGCAGATTTCGACATGACAGAAAATATCCGCGAATGAAATGAAGAACAACTAAATAATGCAAGACTTCTGGCAATCCAGCGGCCACCAAACACTGCAACGCAACGATCACGGCTGGCTGCGCGTGACGCCTGACTACCTGCGTTGGCTGTTGGCGCGACCCGAGTTGGCACCGATTGCGGAGTCGGGGCCGCATGAGCGCGCGCTGCACGCGTCGTTGCTTGGTGATCCACAGCTTGCGATCACGAATAACGAAATCGCTACTGTGGAGGACGCCGACACGCGCGAAAACTACCGCCACTTTTTGTCGTTGCGCAAAGCACTTCTTGACGCAGTGACGCTTGAGCGGTTTTATTTGCTTCTGTTCCGGCGCGAGTCGATTACCTTGCCGCCATTGTTTATCGATCTCGCGGCGCACGCGATCATTCGCGGGATTTTAGATGGCTGTGAAGATCCGTACGAGCTGCGCGCGGCGGAAATGTTTTTCAGAACGCAACGCGTGTCCACCGAGGGCGGTCAGGTGTTGGCTGCCGACGCCGAAACCATCGCGCTTTTTAGTGAGACCGGCGGCTTTGGCAGCATCGGGCGCTTGCTCTCGCAGCAGGGCACGCCACTGCGCGAGATGCGCATGGATGTGATGTCGCACGAGAATGCGCAACTTTATTTTTTGCGCGAAAGCCGTCACAATTATTTACTTGATTTGACCCATGGACGGGCCGGAGAACAAGCGCTGGCACAGGTCTTAGGGCGATGGATCAGGCATTTTTTTGGTGCTGAGGTGAATGTTGAGCCGATGGGACGCATCGACGATGAAGCCTGGCGCTGGCACGTGGGGCTCGATGTTGAGTCGACGTCGATCCTCAATGATTTGTATGAAGGGCGCGAAGTCGACGACGCGCGGCGGGCGCGATTGATTTCTCTTTTCCGGCTCGATTTTGCTGATGCGAGCGATATGCGGTCGGACGTTGCCGGTAAGCCCGTTTATTTGGGGCTCGCGATTACGCCGGACAATCAACTCAAACTCAAACCGCAGAATCTGCTCATGAATCTACCACTCGCGAATGCAAGTTAAACTATCGATGGTCAACACCCAGAGAAAAACATGAAATCCCCAAAAGAACATCCCGCCATCCAAATGCTGCGCAGCGAAATTGAATTCATGATGTCGGATCGCGAGGCGCTGTTGCGCATCGCCGGCGCTGCGGCCAAATTCGTCGAAAAAGTTAATATCGCCAAGCTTCCGGTTTCAGCGATTCCACTCGCCGAAGCGATTTCTTCCAGCGTCAATAAACTTTCGGAAGAGTCATTGCAGGAAGCGCTGCAAGCGGCGAAAAAACGCGGCTAAAATTTTCACGCCTCCCAAGCAGCGCAACGCCCGAGCCAAACGTGGCTAACGGTGGATTCGGCATGTTCGACATCGTGCCGGCTTCTTATGCGCGTCGCGGCAGCGTCGTCAGCCGGACGCTCGGTCGGCTGCTGATGCGGCTTTCGGGGTGGCGCTTTGAAGGCGCACTGCCTGATGTACCGAAGATCGTCATCGCCGTCGCGCCACATACGACCAATTGGGATTTCGTCGTCGGCGTGATGGCCTTGTGGGCGCTCGATATCAAGATTTCTTTTCTCGGCAAACACACCTTGTTTCGTGGTGTCTTCGGCACGTGGATGCGCTCCATCGGCGGCATTGCCGTGAATCGCGAATCAACGCACGGCGTCGTTGGTGATGCGGTGCAGGCGTTCCAGAAATCTCATCGCCTCGTGCTGGCACTCGCTCCGGAAGGCACCCGGCACCTCGACAAGGGATTCAAAAACGGTTTTCTGCATATCGCGCACGGCGCAGGCGTGCCGATTTTGCTCGCGTACTTCGATTTTTCCCGGAAGGTAATCGGCTTTGGACCGGTGGTGTCGACGACCGGCGATGTGGAGCGAGACATGAAAGTCGTGTTGAATTTTTATCAACCGATACGTGGCAAATATCGCAAGACGTGGCAACAGCAGACGTAAATAGCACTGCAATTGCGCAGTGCAGCAATGCATTGCGCAATTGCGGTGCGTGGCGATCCTGCTGCATTCGCGTTAAGTTGCTGATTTTATTTGCTTGTCGTGGTTGGCACGGCAAATGCTATATAGGGAGTGCGATGGTTTAGTCCATCGCATTTCTCCTCCGAGAGCGGTTTGCCCGATGCCCCAAAGGCGTCGGGCATTTTTTTGTCATTAACGCTGGCGGATCCACGTTGATCGCCATGCATAGACGCAAAATCCTGTTTGTAATTAATGTCACCTGCGGCTAAACTGAAAAAAACAATAAGCAAGCCGTCAATCCGCAATATCTTTCGAGGAGAAGTAATGAGAATGTTATCCAAGCTGTTGGGCAGCTGCGCAATCGCGGCATCATTTATCGCTGGCACATCGGCCGTCGCGCTCGATAGCGTGAAATTCATGATCCCGGCCAACCCGGGCGGCGGCTGGGACCAGACCGGGCGCAATTTTTCGGCTGCGATGATCAAGGCCGGTGTGGTAAAAAATGCACAGTTTGACAACAAGGGCGGTGCCGGTGGCACCATCGGGCTCGCACAATTTATCAATACCTCCAAAGGCGACGGCAACGCGATCATGACCGGTGGCATGGTCATGGTTGGCGGCATCATCCTCAACAAATCGGCTGTCAATCTCGGCATGGTCACGCCACTCGCGCGGCTTACGGGCGAATACGAAATTCTGGTGGTGCCGACCAATTCACCGCTGAAGACACTGAAGGATTTAACCGATAAATTAAAAGCCGAGCCGGGCTCGGTAAGCTGGGGTGGCGGCAGTGCAGGCGGTACCGATCACATTCTGGCGGGCATGATCGCGGGCGCTGTGGGTGTCGATCCTTCAAAGGTAAATTACATCCCGTACGCAGGCGGCGGTGAAGCGCAGGCGGCTATTCTCGGCGGCCATGTCACGGTCGGTGTTTCCGGCTACGGTGAATTTTCCGCGCAGATCAAGGGCGGCAAATTTCGCGCGCTGGCGATCTCGTCTGATAAGCGCGTCGCCGGTATCGACGTACCAACTTTGCGCGAGCAGGGCGTGAATGTTGATTTGTTTAATTGGCGCGGTGTGTTTGGTGCGCCCGGCATCACCGACGCGCAGAAGAAAGAATTGCTCGCGGCCATCGACACGACCGTAAAAAGCCCGGCATGGAAAGAAACGCTCACCAAGATGGACTGGACGGATCTTTATTTATCGGGTGACGGCTTTACCAAATATCTCGATGACGAAAACAAGCGCATCGGCGATATTCTTGCCAAGCTGAATTTGAAGAAATAGCGCTGTGGGAAATCAAGCGGCGGGGCAACAGTCGATGCCGGGCGGCGCATTGGTCAACGCGCCGCACCGCAGACATACGGGCCAGATACTGGTCGCAGTCGGCGTACTCATTTTTGGCGCAGCGCTTGCATTTGGGACCTCGCAGCTTCCCGAGGCAACCGGATACGCCAAAGTGGGGCCACGCTTGATGCCCACCATCGTATCGGGTGGATTGATTTTGCTCGGGCTGTTGTTGCTCAAGGAAGCATTATTCGGCGGTTTTCGCGAGATCGATGAAGCCGAAGCGGCGACCAACCCAACCGATTGGCGCGCCTTCGCGTGGATCACGGCGGGCATCATCGCCAACGGCATTTTGATGGTGCCGGTGGGTTTCGTGATTTCCGGCACGCTCCTGTTCGTACTCGCCGCACGCGGATTCGGCAGCAAGGCCTGGGTCAAGAACGCGATCATTGGCTTGATCATTGCCGTGGCCACTTACGCATTTTTTAATTACGGCTTGGGTTTGGGTTTACCCCGGGGAATATTGCCGGTTTAAGTTTTCCATCCGCGCGCACGGCGCGCGTTAACCACCGCGGCAAGCCACACGGGGATCAACATGGAAGTTTTAACTTTTCTCGCCAACGGTTTCTCGCTGGCGCTGACGTTGCAAAATCTGTTGTGGTGTCTCGTCGGCGTGACGCTCGGCACCGCGGTCGGTGTACTGCCCGGTATCGGGCCGGCGGTCACGGTCGCGCTGCTATTGCCGGTGACGACCAAGATTGATCCTTCCGGCGCGCTGATCATGTTTGCAGGCATTTATTACGGTGCCATGTACGGCGGATCGACCACGTCGATCCTGCTCAACACGCCGGGCGAATCGGCGACCATCATCACCGCGATGGAGGGCAACCAGATGGCCAAGCGCGGTCGAGCCGGTGCGGCGCTATCCACCAGTGCGATCGGCTCTTTCGTGGCTGGTACGCTGACCGTGGTGGCGCTCACGTTCGTGTCGCCGCTGGTGGTGGATGTAGCGCTGCGTTTCGGCCCACCGGAATTTTTTTCGCTGATGGTGCTGGCTTTCATCACGGTCTCTGCGGTGCTCGGCGGCTCGGCCTTGCGCGGCCTCACTGCGCTGTTCATTGGTCTGGCGATCGGGCTGGTCGGTATTGACAACCAATCGGGCACGGCGCGGTTTGCGTTTGAAGTACCGCAATTGCTCGATGGCATCGAAGTGGTGACGGTCGCGGTCGGATTATTTGCCGTTGGTGAAACCTTGTGGGTTGCCTCCAAAGAAGGTCGCATCGTCGACGCGGTGATGGCAATGAACGACTCGATCTGGATGAAGGCCGAGGATTGGAAACGTTCGTGGAAGCCCTGGCTGCGCGGCACCGCGATCGGCTTTCCGTTCGGCGCGATCCCTGCTGGCGGCGCGGAAATTCCCACCTTCCTTTCGTACGCAATGGAAAAAAAGCTCACGAAATTTCCGGAAGAATTTGGCAAAGGCGCAATCGAAGGCGTGGCAGGTCCCGAGGCTGCAAACAATGCGTCCTCG
>JANMPY010000522.1:0-12699 GCA_031370095.1 Betaproteobacteria bacterium | reverse complement strand
TACACCACTGTGTGGGCCACAAGGAGTCCTTCTGTAGCAGGTCTCGGCGGCTTCGATGTGGCTGGCGGCACGCTGAAATATTCTGAGTCACTGCCAAACTTCGGGGTGGTAGTGCGACTGCCGCAAGGCTGGTCGGCCTTCGCTTCGTACAGCAAGGGTTTTACATTGCCAAACGTCGGGATTCCGCTACGCAATGTCAACGTCCCGGGTAGATCGGTGACGGGTCTCTATGCTGACTTGCAAGCGGTCGTCAGTGATAACAAAGAAGTCGGTTTTACCTGGCGCACAAGCAATGGCTACCTGACCGCATCGACGTACCGTTCGTATTCCGAGCTGGGCGCATCCATTGCGGGCAACGCAACCGTTGGTGATTTTGTCCTCACGCGTAAGCCGGTTGAAATAAAGGGTTATGAAATTTCCGGCGAATACGCTTTCAGCAAAGAATTGAAGGCGAACGCGCTGTACTCGCACATGAGCGGCATGACCTCAGCGACACAGGTGGTGCCAGGGCAACCACTTCCACTGCTGACGATTGAACTTAATACCAACGACATCAGCCCCAACAAACTGACGACATCTGTCACGTGGAAGTACAGCGAAGCGGGCAGCCTGCGGCTGGGATCGGCAACATACTTCGACCTCGATACCAACATCGGGAAACCGCAGGAAGAGCGTTCCAAGGGCCACACGACCTTTGACCTGAGCGCAAATTACGACTTGAAAAAATACGGCAACATATCCTTGGGTATCGACAATCTCACCAACAAGTACTACCTTTTGAACTTCTCAAGCCACGACTTGTTCCAGAACTATTTCGCGGGTCGCGGTCGGAAGGTGACGCTGTCTCATACTATTAAGTTCTGACAAAAAGCTGGTCACTTTTGATCACCGGTTGTTTCCTTCCGGGAACAACCGGTGATTGATCGGACAGACCCTCAAGTCTGCCCGCGCGATATTGTTGCTGCGTTGACAACATGACATTCACAATAGCTGAACGCATTCGAATCACAGTTCGTGTGCGCTTCAGGGTAGCCAAATGAGACTGACTGTTTCCCTGCTTTTCAATTTTGCGCTCTGCTTTGTAGGCGCGACTACTGCGGCACAGATTGTTTCGCCGCTTCCGACGGCGCGTGCCTCCAGTGAGGGCTTTTCTGACACGCGGCTTCAGCGCTTGGGCAGTTTCATGCAAACCATCATCCAATCGGGCGACTATCTCGGCGCGGTTACGCTGATTTCGCGCAATGGCAAGATCGTTGATTGGCGCACTTACGGGCATCGCGATCTGGCAAAAAAAATGCCGATGACGCGGGACTCGATCTTCCGTATTTATTCAATGACCAAGACCGTTACATCGGTGGCGATACTGATGCTGATGGAGGAAGGCAAACTCGGACTCGATGATCCGGTTGGCAAGTTCATTCCGGCGTTTGCAAACATTCAGGTATTTTCCGGCGGAACCGCAGATGCGCCACAAATGCGTTCCATCAAACGACCAATCACCATACGCCATTTGCTGACGCACACGGGCGGGTTTGCCACTCATGGCGCAAAAGGTGACGAAGCGGTGAAGCTGTTCAATCGCATTGACGTTCATCAGTCGCCAACGTTGAAGGCCTACACCGATTACGTAGCGCATCAACCGCTGGCCACGGATCCGGGCGAACGTTTCGCCTACGATGGCGTTTCACTTGTCGTATTGAGCCGTCTGGTCGAAGTTGTTTCGGGGATGCCTTTCGACGCATTTCTGCAGCAAAAGATCCTTTCGCCTTTGCGGATGAGCGACACAGGCTTCAGCGTGCCGCAGGCAAAACGAGGACGGGTGGCTGATATGGTCACAACCACTGCGGACGGCCGATTGGCGATGGCGGCGACGCATGACGCATCGCATCCCGGCGAGTCGCTGAATCCGTATCCCAGCGGCGCGGGCGGGCTCTATTCGACGGCTGGGGATTACGTACGTTTTTGCCAGATGCTGCTGAACGGCGGCTCTCTCGAAGGGGTGTCAATACTTGGCCGCAAGACTGTCGAACTGATGATGATGAATCACCTGAGCCATCTAGACCCTCCAGTAAACGAATTCAGCATGGCGGAAGGTTTCGGTCTCGGCGGCTACGTGGTGCTGGATGTTGCGCGCAGAGGTCGTTTGGGCTCGATCGGACAATTTGGCTGGTCGGGCGCTGGCTCGACCTACTACACGATTGATCGCCAGGAGAAGTTGATCGCGATATTGTTGATGCAACATTTGCCGCAGGGATTTGCGAAAGATCCGCCCAAAATCAGCGTCAGGTTTTACGACCTCGTCTATCAGTCGCTTGTCAATTAGATGGACGTATACCGAACATGATCCTCGTCGCCGGTTCAGCCAATCTCGATTTCGTCGTGCGAGCATCTCACATTCCGTCGCCCGGTGAAACGGTCTTGGGCCGTGGCTTCAAAACCTTTGCCGGCGGGAAGGGTGCCAATCAAGCCATTGCCTGTGCGCGTGCTGGCGCTGTGACAACGGAGATATTGCTGGCGTTGGGAGACGACGCATTCGCAGCACACATTGAATCGTCCCTGTCATCAGCCAACGTGCATCTGCATACGTTACGCGTACCTGACCATCCGACCGGTACCGCATTTATTTGTGTATCCGATGCTGCGGAAAATGCGATCACGGTCGCGCCCGGTGCCAATAATTGCCTGCGCGCGGCGCACCTGCCATCGCTCAATAATGTTTCGCATCTTTTGTTGCAATTGGAAATCCCGCTTGAAACGGTGACGGCGTATGCGCGTAGTGCGCGTGAAAAGGGTGTGACGGTCGTCTTGAATGCTGCGCCGATGCAAAAGCTTCCACCTGAACTGCTGGCGCTCATCGATGTGCTGGTGGTGAATCAGGGAGAGCTTGCGAGTCTGACCGACAGCCGAACAAGTATTGCGCAATCGCTACGCCAAATTGACATCGCGTGTGTCGTCGTCACGCTGGGCGAGTCTGGTGCTGTCGCGCGCGTTAACGACGAGTTTTTCACCCAGCCGGGCTACCGGGTCGATGCAATCGACACCACGGCCGCAGGCGACACATTCTGCGGTGTACTGGTGGCATCGCTTTCACGGGAAATCGACATGCAGAAAGCCTTGATTCAGGCCACTGCCGCCAGCGCGCTCGCTTGCACGCGACTGGGTGCGCAGCAGAGTATTCCTGCATGGGCCGATGTTCAGGCGTTTTTGCAGCGCATGCCGGGCGCAAGTGTAGAACAACACGCGGCGCTTCGGCTGTTTTGCGGGCTTTAGCGAAGCGCGTGCAGACAATCCGGATTAAACACATTCGCCAAACATGAATTGAACGAGCCATGACCAACGACAAACCTACCGATAACGATGAAATACCCTTGGGTGAACGGGGGCCGAAGCCGTTCACCGAAGGCCTGCCGCACACCATGGGTCCTTATCTTCCTGTGCCCGGCAAAGTGCCAAGTTGGCCGTACACCAACATCGGCATGTGGAAAAACGATGTTCCGTCACTTGCGCAAAGCTGGCGGGATGCGTTCCGGGTATGGAAACGCGAACATCTGATTCGTCTGGGCTACAACGACCTCCAGTACCAACGCGAGGATCTGAAATGGTCGCAGCGAAATTTTGTACATGCGCAAATGATGGTTGAAGACCGCTATTTTTATGATCCGGTGCAGCGCAAATACACGGTAGACAAATATCTCGACGACCTGGAGCGTCGATTCGGTGGAATCGACAGCGTGCTGATCTGGTACGTGTATCCGAACATCGGCATCGACGACCGCAACAAGACCGAACTGGCCCTCGATATGCCAGGCGGGATCGTCGGCCTTTCGCAGGCGGTTGCGGATTTCCACAAGCGCGGCGTGAAAGTGTTCCTGCCGACGATGCCATGGGACAACGGTACGAATGACGCAAAGAAGAGCGACTGGGAAGCCATCGTCGAGCTGGCAAAAATGGTCAACGCTGACGGTGTCAATGGCGATACTTATAGCGGTGTTCCTTATTCCTTCCGCGAAGCGTCCGACCGACTGAATCATCCATTGGTGTTCCAGCCGGAATCAACCACGCTCATGCGCGAAGGGCTGATTTGGAACAATCAGAGTTGGGGCAAAGCGGTGAAGGAGATGAAGGAGATCATCCCGGTCGTGAGCAAGTGGAAGTGGCTCGAGCCGCGACACATGATGAACATGGAGAACCGCTGGTGCCGTGACCGCAAGGACGATTTGCATTATGTTTTTTTCAACGGAATTGGCTACAACGCCTGGGAAAACGTTTGGGGTATCTGGAATCAATTTACGGATCGCGATGCGGCTACGCTGAAACGCATTGCAGCCATTTATCGGCAATTTGCGTCGCTCATGGTCAGCCTCGACTGGGAGCCGTATGCACATACTTTGCAAAACGGCGTTTTCTCGAGTGGCTTTCCCGGCGCCGAAACCGCGCTATGGACCATCGTCAATCGCAACGAGTTCGACATGGATGGCGATCAGTTGATGGTCGCGCATCGGGACGACACAAGCTATTACGACGTTTGGAGCGGCGGCGTACCGCTTAAGGCGAAAATCAGGGATGGGAAAGCGACTCTTTCGCTCGCGCTGGAGGCGCACGGATTTGGCGCCGTACTGGCGGTGCGCAAAGGTACTGTTGTCCCGGGGCTGGAAGAATTTTTGCGAAAGATGGCGACGCATGCCCTCCTGCCGTTGCAGACGCTATCCGCAAAATGGAGCCCGCTGCAACAGCAAATCGTGGAGATCGCGCGGACCAAAGCCGCCGGGGTCGCACCGCCGGAAATGCTGCTCATTCCGGCAGCGCAGTTTGATTTTGTCGTACACGGCGTCGAGATTGAAGGCTACACGTCGGCGGGTACGGGTTTCCAGTATCCGTGGGAGAGCGTGCCGCGGCGTCATCACCGGCATACGCTCAACATTGATGCGTTCTACATTGATTGCACACCAGTCACGAATGCCGGGTTCAAAAAATTCATCGACGACTCGCAATACCATCCAAGCGACGACCATCATTTCCTGAACGATTGGATGAATGGCGCGCCGCAAGCGGGATGGGAAAAGAAGCCCGTTACCTGGGTTTCGCTCGAAGACGCTCGCGCCTATTGCGTCTGGGCCGGCAAACGCCTGCCACACGAATGGGAATGGCAATATGCGGCGCAGAGTACCGATGGACGCCTCTATCCGTGGGGAAACGACTTCGATGAAAGCGCCGTCCCACCAACCAACAAGGGAAGAAATGTATTGCCGCCGTTCGATGTGGATGCGCATCTGAAGGGTGCCAGTCCATTCGGCGTGATCGACATGGTTGGCAACGTCTGGCAATGGACCGATGAATTTGTTGATGAACACACACGAACCGCGGTGTTACGCGGCGGCAGCAGCTATCAAGCGCAGACGTCGCATTGGTATTTTCCGCAGGCCTACCGGCTCGATCAGCACGGCAAATATCTGTTGATGGCACCCTGCAAGGATCGCTCGGGTTGTGTTGGGTTCAGGTGTGTTGTCGATGCGTAACCAGAGTGGCGTATCGCAGCGCACGTCTGAGCCATTGATCAGTGGGGAGTCAGTTCGCATTGCGTCTGGAGCAACCGGTGACATTTCAAGTACGATCGCCGACTCCGCTACTACTGTGGCACTTGGCGGCATTCTCGGCAAAGCAATGGCTGCCAACCATACCGGTCGGTTGTCGCATTTCATTACCGATGAAACCAGTCCCGCCATCGCTCTGTATAGTCCGGACAAGGCCAACTGCAATCATGAAGGCGACTGGTATGGTGAGCACGCTGGCAAGTGGCTGTACGCTGCGGCAAAGGCTGCAAAACGCTCGGGAGACGGGAAACTTTTGGTCAGCCTGCATCGCGTGGCCGACTACCTTGTTGGCGTTCAGGACAGCGACGGCTATCTTGGTACGTACGCCGCCGAGGATCGCTTCATGCAAAAGCAGGCCTCCGGTCCGCGCACGTGGAATGGTGCGCCGGCCAAGCGAACCTGGGACATCTGGAACCACACCTGCCTGATTCTGGGACTGCTGGAGGTTCACAAGTATTTTCCCAAGCAGAAATATCTGGCCGCAGCATGCGCGATCGGCGACCTTTGCTGGCGCACATTCACTACCGGCGGGATAAATATCACCGAGCTCGGGCTGCACCACGGCATGTCGGCGACAGTGCTGCTGGATGCGGCAGTCGATCTTCACGTCGCGACCGGCGAGAAAAAATATCTGGAGCTGGCGAAATTAATTTTGCATCAGGCAGATGCGCGTCCAGATCTGGAATTGTTAAAACAAGCATTGGCCGGTGCTGACGCCGCCGACATCTCGACGGGCAAAGCGTACCAACTGTGCTGGAATCTGGTCGGTCTTGCCAAGTTGTACAAAGTGACGGGAGACATCCAGTATCTTCAGGCCGTCCAGAATATGTGGAACTCTATTCGACAACATCACCTCACGCTGGGGGGCGGCCCGTGGGGCGGCGTGGGCTTGCGCTCGCGCGAGATTTTCAATCACCAAAGTATTTTCAGCCCGCTCGGTTACGTTGAAACGTGTTCGTTGCTGTCGTGGCTGCAGTTGAATCGCGAGCTGCTGGCCATCACCGGCGAGGCCAAGTACGCCGAAGAAATCGAATGCACGGCGTACAACGACCTGCTCGGCGCGCGCGCGCCGAATGGTGAGGATTGGTGCTATTACTCATATCCCAATGGCAAGCGGGTGTACACCACCTACTGGCGCTGTTGCAAATCCAGCGGGGCGATGGCGCTTGAGGAATTGCCTGATATCGCATACGGTTTGACCGAAGCGCAAAACCTGGTCGTTAACCTTTATGGTTCCAGCCATGCGATGCTGGCCACGGCTACCGCAGGCAATGTCTGTGTTGAGCAAATTACCAATTATCCATTCGACGGTAACGTACGCATTGTTGTCAAACCGGAAATCGCGGCGACGTTTTCCATTTTGCTGCGCATACCGTCTTGGGCACATGGGGCAGGCATTCAAATTAACGGCGTCAAGTGGCAACATACGCCGATGCCGGGAAGCTACGCTGTTGTGGAGCGCGTTTGGCATTCCGGCGATGTGATCGAACTGCATTTGCCAATGTCTGCGGCGATGCACTGGAAAGCCGGGCGCAGTGTGCAGGAGTCGAGAGCACCGGACGGCTCCGCCATCATTCAGGAGGTCATGCGCTACGATTACATGGCTGTCACCCGCGGCCCACTCGTTTATGCGACCGGCCTGATCGATGGTTTCAAAATGGAGGAGACGATTCGCGTAGCACCTGACACTGGGATCAGCCCGCTGGAAGTCATTGCTGGGTCGCCGGGATGTGAGGGTCCGGCGATTCGTTTGAATCTGGGATATCGCCCGCCGTTGATCTTTCATCCATATTACGAAGCGGGTGGCCGCGAAGATGGAATGTGGCGTCTTACGTGGCTTCAGGTCACCGCTGAATCTGTGATTGATGTTCCCTAACGTTTACGCGGCGAAATTTGCGACACCACGGCGTTCTTCGCCTCCTGAATGAAGGCTTTGACCAAGCGCATGCGAATTGTTGAGCGCGACCAAATAATACCGATGCGATTCGGCTCGAACGGGTGCGGCAAGGTAAGCGTGACCAGCCGCAGCCCCTCCGGCCAGGGTCTGGCCCAGTCAGGTACGAGCGACACGCCGAGGCCGCGAT
The DNA here is from genome assembly GCA_031370095.1 of Betaproteobacteria bacterium. Classification (GTDB taxonomy): domain Bacteria; phylum Pseudomonadota; class Gammaproteobacteria; order Burkholderiales; family Usitatibacteraceae; genus UKL13-2. The sequence continues at coordinate 5,024 of JANMPY010000522.1, read as the reverse complement.
CAACCATGACCGCGATTGCATTGAGCGCGTTGAGTTCGAAGCGTTCATGCGGTTTGATTCCGACAGTCCGCAAATAGTGATCGGCATGATGACCACCCCATTGTTTGCGGTCGTAACGGATCAGCGGCTCGGTTGCCAGCAGTTCGTGCGCGTCACGCCCAGCCATGCTCGCCGGTGCCAACACCACCAGCGGCTCCTCACGCAGCAACTGCCAGCCGATGCTCTTGGACAGCGAAAACGGACCCTGCATTACGATGGCGGCGTCGAGTTCGCCGCTTTCGACCAGCGGGTACATTTCGACCGAAGTGCTGCGTTTGACATAGACATTGATACGAGGATAGCGCGCCACCATCAGCGCGAGAATGTCCGGCATCATGCCGGTGAGCGCATTGATACCGGCACCAAGCCGCAGCTCGCCGGCAGTGACATCGTCATTGGCGACTGTGTGCAAGTCCGCCACATCGCGCAGCAGATTGCGTGCTCGTTCGAGAATGCGCGCGCCCGCTTCGGTGACGCTCACGGTGCGCCCGGCGCGCGCAATCAGCGGCGCACCGATTTCGCGCTCCAGCGTGTGGATTTGTTGGGCGACTGTCGCTGGCGTGATGTTGAGCCGCCGCGCTGCCGCCGCCATCGAGCCACTCTCAACTACGGAAATAAAGGTGTAAAGAAATTGGGTATCCATTGCAACTATTTTGAAAGCAACAAATAATGTTGTTTGAATATACCTCCACGCAGTATTTTTTCCCATTCAATTCCCACAAACTCGCCACCTTTCGCTAAGCCGCTCATGCGCAGCAAATTATTTGTTCCAGGCTCCCGCCCCGATTTGTTCGGCAAAGCGCTATCGAGCCAAGCGGATGCAATCTCCATTGACCTTGAAGACGCCGTGGTTGAGCATCGCAAGGATGAAGCTCGTGCCATCGTGCGGGATTTTCTGCAGTCTGCCGAGGCGCGCGCCACGTCCAAGCTAATCATCGTGCGGGTCAATGCAATTGACACGCCACATTTCGAAGCGGACATTGCAGCGATCATGCAGCCAACGCTTTCGATGTTGAACTTGCCGAAGCCGGAATCTGCAGCAGACATTGAGCTGGCGGTCGCAATGCTTACACGTGCGGAGGCTTCGAGCCGCGTTTCGCAACCGGTGAAAATACTCGCCAATATCGAAACACCCAAGGCGCTGCGCAACGCTGCGGCGATTGCATCAGCTCACCCGCGCGTCATTGGCTTGCAACTGGGGTTGGGTGATTTGTTCGAACCATACGGCGTTGACCGAGCGGACACCAGGAACCTGCACGCCGCCATGTTCGCCGTGCGCATAGCTGCGGGTGAGGCCGATGTATTCGCCTACGACGGAGCGTTTGCAGACGTACAAAATGTAGAGGGATACAGAGCAGAAGCGGAAATGGCGCAGCGATTGGGCTATCTGGGAAAGACTTGTATACACCCAAGCCAGATCGCGCCTGCAAATGATGTGTTCCGTCCGAGCGCAGAACAGATCGCCCATGCGCGACGGGTGCTGGCGGCATCGCGTCACGCCGACGCCGATGGCATGGGTGCAATCATGGTCGATGGCAAGATGATCGATGCGCCCTTCATCCGTCGCGCCGAGGCGATCATCGCGACTGCGGAACGTCTTCAACTCGACCGTCAATAATCTGTGCTACCAAACCAGCAAAGCGAAAAATGAAAAAAACCGTTTCCGCACGACCCACCTGCTTTTCTCGTGTTTTTGCAGTCGTGTTGTCCATCGTGGCGTCGATAGCTACGCTGGATACCGCCGCGCAGTCAAAATTTCCGACGCGGGCGATCACCATTGTTGTTCCATATCCGCCAGGGGGATCGAACGATAATTTTGCGAGAGCCGTCGGCAAGCGTTTGAGCGAAGCGCTACAGCAGAGCGTGATTATCGATAACCGTCCCGGTGCCGGCGGCAGCATTGGCACGGCCTTCGTGGCCAAGTCTGCCAATGATGGATACACGCTGGCAGCGGTGTCGTCCAGTTTTGCCACCAATGCAGCGATACAACCAAAGTTGCCGTTCGACGCGATCAAAAGTTTCGCGCCCGTGGCAATGATGGCGAACGGCCCATTTGTCATTGCAGTGAAGAACGACTTGCCGGCAAAGACGTTCGCCGACTTCATTGCATTGGCCAAAGCACAACCCGGCAAACTCAACTACGCCTCGTCCGGCCCCGGCAGCATCAACCAATTCGCGACCGAACTTCTCAAGTCGGCAGCGGGCATCGAAATCGCGCATGTGCCGTACAAGGGCATGTCGCCCGCGACCATGGATTTGATGGGTGGCCATGTCGACGTGCTCATCGCCAGCGGTCCTTCGCTATTGCCATCCATCCGCGCCGGCAAGGTGCGCGGCATCGGCATTACCAGCCCTGGCATCAGTGCCATCGCCCCGGATCTTGCGCCGGTGGCGGCGACCGTGGCGGGTTACAGTTTTGAGCTGTGGTGGGGCATCCTCGCGCCCGCTGGTACGCCGCCTGACGTGGTGAATCGCCTGAACGCGGAAATAAATAAAATCCTCGCGACGGCGGAAATGAAAGAGTTCTTTTTGCGCGAGGGCGCGGAGTCGACCGTTGTTTCACCTGCGCAGTTTGCGGCGCTGATCGCCAGTGACATCGCGCGCTATCAGCAGGTCGCGAAGCGGGCTTTGATCACGCTGGATTGACCAATGGCGTTGACACCATCTGGCAGCGAGGATGCCATAAGTAAACTGCCGCGAGGGCCGCTATCGGGTATCCGTGTTCTCGATCTCAGCGCGTATATCGCCGGTCCCTATGGCTGCACGCTACTTGCCGACATGGGTGCGGCGGTGATCAAAATTGAGCCCCCCGGCGGCGACAACCTGCGCAAGTATCCGTCGACGCTGGAAGCCGAGAGCCGTGCTTTCCTCGGCATCAATCGCAGCAAGCGCGCACTGGTACTCGACTTGAAAAAACCGGAAGGCCTTGACGTTCTGAAGAAGCTCATCGACACGGCCGATGTCCTCGTGCATAACTTCAGGCCATCGGTTCCGCCACGGCTGGGCATCGACTTTGAGCGTTTCCATGCGTCACATCCGCGGCTGATCTACTGTGTGGTGAACGGTTACGGCGAGTCCGGCCCGATGAAAGACAACGCCGGTTACGATCAGGTGCTGCAATCGCTGACCGGCATCTGCAGCCTGCAGGGCAAGCTTGGCCAGTCACCGGAAATCGTTTACGGCTCAGTCGTTGATTATTACGCGGCGGCAATGGTCGCCACTGGCGTGTCCGCTGCGCTGTTTGACCGGGAGCGCACGGGGCGCGGTCAATACGTCGGCGTTTCGTTGTTGCGCAGCGCATTGGCCATGCAATCGGCACGCTTCATCTGGGCCGACGGTGAAAGCCGTGATGTGGGGCGCGACATGCGTTCGGGCGGCGTCACCGGCATGCATCCAGCTCGCGAAGGATACATTTATCTTTCCGCCAATACGCCACACTTCTGGCGCTCACTGTGCGAGAAAATCGGCTTGCCCGAAATGGCGGACGATCCGCGTTATGACACGCTGCGCAAACGCGCTTCACTGTCGCATGAAATCCTGCCCGGTCTGCATGCTGCGTTACAGGCACGCACCGCGCTGGAATGGGAAAAAATATTCGGGGACGATGTGCCGAGTGCAGCAGCGCGAACCATTGGCGATATGTTTGACCATCCACAAGTGCTCGCTGAAGAAATCGTCACCACCCTTCAGCATGCTGTGGTCGGTAATTACCGGGGCTTTAACAAGCCGATCAAATTCGGCAGCACGCCCGGCCCCGCGCCGTTTGCGGCACCAACCATAGGCGAACACTCCGACCAGTTGCTGCGAGAGCACGGCTATTCGCCGTCTGAGATCGCGAGGATGCGTTTGAACGGAGTCATCGCGTGAAAAATTTCCATCACGATGGCGCTTGCACCTGCTGCCGGACGTTCACATTTTTACTGCGTCCAAGCAGCCTTGCGCAGCGCGCAGTGCTGCTGGCGAATTCGTAGGACGGAAAACACAAGCACTGGCGAGACTTACGGGCATAAAACACCCGAAACACCGCGCCAAATGGCGATCTATATTTTGGAAATTCTCGACATTTAAGATGCTGTCGTCCCGACGCACAACCGCAGGGGTTGCGCCGGGCCGGGATCCAATTTTTGCAACCTTCTGGTGAGGCGGTGAAAATTAGACTCCGGCCTGCGCCGGGGCGACATGTTTTTCAAAAGTTGCTTTATGGATAATTGTCGAGGTCAACCAAAACTCAACACCACATCCCATAGCGCCACCAGCGCGTCGCGTTCCTGTTTGCCTGATGGCGCGTCGTAGCGGGCGGTCAGCGATTTTCTGCCGTCGACGCTGGCGCTTGTAAATAGCTTGTCCTTTTCGTTCAACGCTTCACCAGCGAAATACATCTGCGTCACGAGTCGGCTGGTGCGCCCCTTGATGTCGAAGTGAATGTGCGGTGGTCGTGTCCATCCCTCACCCGCAGGATAGGCGGCAGGCTTCACGGTCTTGAAACTGTAGTTGCCATCGGCGCCGGTGCGAATTTTTGCATAGCCCTCGAAATTGGGATCGAGCAACGCCGAGCCTTGATCACCAGGATGGCTGTAGCGACCGACCGCATTGGCTTGCCAAATTTCCAATTCCGCATTCGCGACTGGCTCACCACGAACGTTGGTGACGCGGCCGCTGACGTAGAGAATTTTCCCAAGCGCACGACCTACCTTGCCAGCAATCACGGTAAGGTCGGCATCCTGATCGGCAGGGAGCGTCATGGGAAAAAACGGCCCCAGCGCTTGCTCGGAAGTTGGCTGGATGCGCGCCTTCTGTGCGAAAGCGGAGGACACGACACCGGCCATTGCGGCGCCGGTAAGCGCTGCCGATGCTGTGAGCATTCCACGACGGGTGATGCCGATGTGTTGGCTGTGGCTGGGCACATGAATGTGGTGATGATTTTCTTCGGTTGGTGCGGTTGGCGTAAGCAGCTTTGACATGACAACTCCTTATATAAGTGGATT
>JANMPY010000514.1:0-4853 GCA_031370095.1 Betaproteobacteria bacterium | reverse complement strand
GCGTGCTTCCGACTTCGATACGTTCAGGTGCGTCTCAATCGTCTCGGTGATCTGGCGGCCGACGGTGTAGAGCGGATTCAACGAAGTCAACGGATCCTGAAAAATTGCGCCGATTTCGCGACCGCGAATTTTGCGCATTTCTTCGAACGGTAAATTGTCGATGCGCCGACCGTTCAGTAAAATCTCGCCGCTGGCGATGCGCCCCGGCGGCTCCAGCAGGCCAATGACCGCCGCGCCGGTAAGCGATTTGCCCGCGCCCGATTCGCCGACCACGCCAAGCACTTCACCGGGGGCGATGTCGAAGCTGATGTCGTCGACTGCGGTTAACGTGCCGCGGCGTGTCGGGAATTCGATGCGGAGATTTTTGACTTGTAAAAGTGGTGTCGCAGACATGATTATTTCGATGCGCCGTTTTCGATTTTTTGCGGTGAAGTAGTGCTGTCTGCCTTGTTATCCAATTTAAATTCGGCGACACATTCACCGATGGGCTCGACGCGGAATACTTCCGGTGTCCAGCGCAGTGACGCGGCGGCGGACTTCTTGCCGGCGACGTAGTACCGCATGCAAGGTGCCATGTCGAGCTCCATGCGCTTATGGCTGGGCGCACGATCATTTGCCGTCCTCGGCGTATCGAGCAGCACCTGCTTTTCCCCAGGCTTGGTAACAACAGAGTAGGTGGTCGGCGATTCGCCGTCGAGGGAAGAAATCAGGATTGGCATGAAATAACCGTCAGTAGCTTGCGAAGGTACCGCGCCGCCCACGAGAATACTCCAAGGACCTTCGATGCCGGAAACAGCCGCCAATAATGGAGAGCCGGTGCTGTAGACAAGTGTGGCGACAGCGATACTACGAAGAAAATTTTTCATCGTTTTCCAATCCTATCGAAGCTTCGGATTGAGCGCATCGCGCAACCAATCGCCAAGCAAATTTATCGACAACACCAACCCCACCCGCGCAATCCCTGGAAATACCGTGATCCACCACTCGCCGGAAAACAGAAAATCATTGCCGATACGAATCAAGGTGCCGAGCGACGGCTGTGTTGGCGGCACGCCTACGCCGAGAAAAGACAATGTCGCCTCGGTGAGGATCGCGGTTCCGACGTGCAGCGTGGCCAGCACCAGCACGGGACCTGTTACGTTGGGCAACACATGCGAAAACATGATGGCTAATTTCGAGCGGCCGATCACGCGCGCGGCCTGCACATATTCCTTGTTGCGCTCGACCAGCGTTGAGCCGCGGACAGTGCGTGCATACTGCACCCAGCCGGATGCGGCGATGGCAAAAATCAGCACGTAGACAGCGATCTGGTCGTGATATTCCTTGCCGACCGCGGCGCGTGCCACGCCGTCGATCAATAGCGCGATCAGGATGGCGGGAAATGAAAGTTGGATGTCGGCGATGCGCATGATGAATGCATCCACCTTGCCGCCGACATAGCCACTGATGAGCCCCAGCGTGATGCCAATCATCATCGACAGGATGACAGCGGAAATGCCCACCAGCAACGTGACCCGCGAGCCGTGCATGATGGTCGAGAGCACGTCGCGGCCCTGATCGTCGGTGCCGAAAACGAATTGCGATTTACCATTGGCAATCCACGAAGGCGGTGTGAAGGCGTCGAGCAAATTGATGGTCTTCAGGTCGAATGGATTGTGTGGCGACAGCCACGGTGCGAAGGCCGCACCGATGATACAAACCAATGCCGTGATGGCCGCGATGATGACGAGTGGATTGCGTTTGAAGCTCCACCACACGTCGCCATCGAAGAAACGTTTCATTGTGTCTTGCATATTAGTGGCCTGTAACAGTCAATTCGGAAGTGAAAGGCGTGCGTGGGCGAGCCGGATGCCAGGCGCGAGCCGCGTCGAATAGCCATCGCGTATTCGCAAGGTGAGCAACGCCGCAGCCGGCCGCCCATGCACGCAAGGCACTTTCGAATTGGCTGTTACAGGTCACTAGTGCCCCCCGCCCGAACGCTCTGCGCGCAAGCGCGGATCAACCACGTAATACAACATGTCGACAATCAAATTAAGAAACACAAAAATGAAGCCGACCAGACACAGGTACGCCGCCATTACCGGGATGTCGGCGAATTGCACCGCTTGAATAAATAGCAAGCCCATGCCCGGCCACTGAAACACCGTCTCGGTAATAATCGCAAACGCGATAATTTGACCCAGTTGCAGACCGGCGATGGTGATCACCGGCACCAGGGTATTTTTCAGCGCGTGACCAAAATGCACGGCGTTATTGGTGAGGCCACGGGCGCGTGCGAACTTGATGTAATCGGTGCGCAACACTTCCAGCATTTCGGAACGCACCAGCCGCAAGATCAGCGTCATCTGAAACAGGCCGAGCGTGATCGACGGTAGAATCAATGCCTTCAAGCCGCTGGTGGTCAAAAAACCGGTTGTCCATGGCCCAATCGCGACGGTATCGCCGCGCCCAAACGATGGCAGCAAACCCAACCAGACCGCAAAAATAAGAATCAGAAAAATACCGATCAGAAACGACGGCAGAGATACGCCGATCAGCGATATGGTCAACACAAATTTGGCGACCCACGAGTCGCGCCTTAACGCCGTATAAACGCCCATCGGAATGCCCACCAGAAGCGCCAGCGATGCGGCGACGATGGACAGCTCCAGGGTCGCTGGCAGGCGCTCAGCCAACAGCTGCGAAACCGGGCGGCCCAGACGCAGCGAAATGCCGAAATTACCCTGCACGGCGTTGCCAACGAACTTGGTGAACTGCACATAAAAAGGCTGGTCGAGGCCGAGACTTTTGCGCACTTCATCGCGGTCAGCGGTGGTTGCCTCCGGCGGCAACATGAGTGAGACCGGATCACCAACAAAATTGAACAGCGAAAAGGCGATAAAGCCCACGGCGATCATCACCAGTACGCTTTGAAATAATCTTTGAAGAATAAATGCGAGCATATTGGCAAGAAGTCTAATTGAGTTTGAAGCGGAAAAAATACGCGGTGTTATTCGGCGAAAACACGGCATCGACGTTCTTGCGCATCGCCCACGGCACCAGCGGCTGATGCAGCGGAATGACCGGCAGTTCGGCCGTGTTGATCAGCAGGGCTGCGCGAATCAGACCGTCGCGTTTTTTCAGGTCGGCCTCGACCGCGATTTGTTCGATCAACTGATCCATTTTCGGATTCGAATAGCGGCCATAGTTGGAGTCGCCGTTGCCGGATGAGTCGCCGCCGCTGGTATGCAGCACTGCCTGCAAGGTGTAAAGCGAATCAAAGGTCGGCGTGCCCCAGCTCAGCAAATACATGCTGGTGTCAAATTTCTGAATCTTCGGAAAATAGCTTGACTGTGGAACGATATTGGGCGTGACGCGAATGCCAATTTGCGAAAGCATCGGCGGAATCGCCTGACAAATGTCGGCAGCGGGCTGGATGTTGCCGCAGTCGAGCGTGATGCCGAAACCAGTTGGATATCCCGCCGCAGTCAACAGCCCCCTGGCTTTTTCGCGATTAAATGCGAGCCGCTGGTCGGCGTCTTTGCTGTAGCCGCGCACATCTGCGGTCACCATCGTGCCAATCGGCACCGATAGACCACGCATGACTTTTTCGCGGATCGCGCCGATGTCGATGGCGTGCGAAATTGCCTGACGCACGCGCACATCTTTCAGTGGATTCTTGACCTTCACGTCGCTGTAAAGTAATTCATCGCGCGACAAATCAAAAGCCAGATACTGCACGCGCGCCTCGCGGCCCTCTAAAATTTTCACGTCCTTGTTTTGCTTGAGGCGGGCAATATCCTGCGGTGGTGGATCAAGCACGAAATCAACTTCGCCGGAAAGTAACGCGGCGGCGCGGGTCGCGTTTGATTTCACTGGCAGTAAATCGACCTGTGTGATGTTGCCTTTTTCGGGGCTGTTTTTGTTCCACCAATTTTCATTGGCGACCAGCACCGTTTTGATATCCGGCTGGCGCGACGTCACCTTGAACGGCCCGGTACCATTCGAGTTGCGCGAGGCAAAGGTATCTTCGCGGTCTTTGTAGTTTTGCGGCGTCACGGATTTGTTTTTGACTGCCCACTCTTTCGACATGATGCGAAAATTAAACAAGTGATTCAGCAGCACCGGATTCGGCTCTTTCATGAGCAAATCAACCGTGAGCGCGTCGATTTTTTTAGCGCTTGCCACACCCTGCACGGAAGATTTCAACAGCGACAACGGGCTCAACGCGCGCTCTACTGAAAAAACCACGTCGTCGGCGCTGAAGGCCTCACCGCCATGAAACTTCACGTTTGGTCGCAGCTTGAAACGCCACGTCTTCGCATCGGGCTGGCTCCACGACAGCGCCAAAGCCGGTGAGAGTTTGAAATTTTTGTCACGCATGACGAGACCTTCGTATACCTGCGAGACCACGCGGTTGGTGGGCTGCAGATTGGACGAATGCGGGTCGAGCGTTTGCGGGTCGTCCTGACTTGCGTAGCGCAGCGTCTTGGCGTTTGCGCCGCTGATGAACAGCGCGCAAATGACGGCGCTCGCCGTTGACAGTGAGAACTTCCTGAGTAGCTTCATTGGGTCCCAACGATGGATCAAAATTTCCCGGCGCGAACTTTTGGTTACGGCCGGGGCATGCGGCATGTTCGGCGACATGTTCAAAAAGCGCGGCAGACAAATAAATTTGCCCATCGAGTCGCCTCGATGGGCACAGAAGAAGTATAGCTTTTTTACGGTTTCAAGTCAGGCTGATGGCAGCGATTTACCTTCGCATTAAATATAGAAAACTGGCGCTCGAATCGTCTTGCATTCTGTTCACGACGTAATCGATAAAGCCGCAATGTCCGGTAGCTGCACCTCCCGGCGCAACCCTTGTGGTTGTT
>JANMPY010000475.1:0-2765 GCA_031370095.1 Betaproteobacteria bacterium | reverse complement strand
CTTCGATTTCGCGTGGATAGATGTTCGAGCCGCCGGAAATAATCAGATCCTTGCTACGATCAAGCAGCGTGAGAAATCCATCTTCGTCGATGCTGCCGATGTCGCCCGTAAACAGCCAGCCATCACGCAACGATTGTGCAGAAGCTTCACGATCATTCCAGTAGCCCAGCATGACGGTATCACTTTTGACGCAGACTTCGCCGGTCTCGCCAGTTGGCAATTCAGTTCCGGCAACATTGCAAATGCGTATCTCCACGCCGCTATGCGCCACGCCGACCGACGCCAATCGTGCTTCATGACGCGGATGCTGTGCATCCATGTGGTGAAAGCGGGACAGAACACTGATCGTCATCGGGCTCTCGCCCTGGCCGTAAATTTGCACGAACTTGTTGCCGAATATTTTCAGCGATTGCTTCAAGTCGGCGACGTACATCGGCCCGCCGCCATAAATAATTGTTTTTAGATTACGCACGTCGGCGTGGGTCTCTGCAACGTGTTCAGTCAGACGCTTCACCATCGTTGGTGCGGCGAACATCGACATGCCCGCGTGCGATTTCAGCAGCGCAATTATTTCGGCAGGCTCGAACCCCTGCGACGCGGGAAACACCTGGCACGCACCACGCAACACATGCGCAAAGTTGTAGAGGCCGGAGCCGTGCGAAACGGGTGCTGCATGCAACAGGCAATCGCCAACAGCAATACTATCGACATCGCTAAAGTAATTGAACGTCATTGCCATCAGGTTGCGATGCGTCAACATCGCGCCCTTCGGCTTTCCCGTCGTGCCGCTGGTGTAAAACAGCCACGCGAGATCGGTAGGTTCACGCGGCGCGATGGCGACTGGCGCATGAGATTGCATCGCATTAAACGGCTTCGTCTCAAACGTAATCAGTCGCAGCGATGGCGGCAAGTCGGCTGCGACGCTTGAGAGCTTGTCCGCCCATTCTTTTGACACGAAGCACACACTGACCCCGGCATCGGCAAGAATGAACAGCGCTTCGCGCGGGTGCAGTTTTGCGTTGATCGGCACCGCCACGCAGCCCGCCCACCAGATCGCGTACAGCGCCTCCAGATACGCCGGGCAATTGCCTGCCAGCACGGCGATGCGCGTTCCTGGTTGACCATCCCCATGACTATGCAGTGCGTTCGCGCGGGCTGCGGCCGCTTGCGCCCAGTCACGATACGAGAGTGTAATGCCAGTCCCGAGCGCCAGCGCCGGATGATCGGGAAACGACTTTGCGGAGCGAGCCAACCAGTGCGCAATATTCATAACGTAAAATAGTAGTACATTTTTTGTCTCCTTTGGCTCCTTTGTTTACGTCGTCTCACATCGCAACGAGTCCCCTGAAATTTCCCCGCATCCGATGTCGCCCCCACCATTGCCTCCAGCTGCTTCCCGCTCGTCAACGCTGCAGTCTGCATTTCTCACCCTGACACCCGGCCTGTTTGTCGTGCTGTGGAGCACTGGCTTCATCGGCATGAAGATCGGTGCGCCATTTGCGGAGCCGTTCACGTTCATGGGTTTCAGGATGCTGTTGGTGATGTCAATATTGCTCATCATCATCGCCGTCACGCGCGCGCCGTGGCCACGCAGTGCAGCCGCAGTCGGCCACATTGCGGTGGCGGGCTTGCTGGTACACGCCACCTATTTGTGCGGTGTGTTGTTCGCGATTCAAATGCAGTTGCCGTTGGGATTCGTGGCTCTCATCGCGGGACTGCAGCCAATACTCACTGCCGTGTTTGCCAATATTTTTCTGCATGAAAAACTGAATGCCCGTCAGTGGTCGGGCATGGCGCTTGGGCTGATCGGCGTGGTGATGGTGGTGCTGAGTAAATATTCGCTGGCGACGTTCGACTACGCAGCGCTGGGTGCGGCTGCGATTGGGCTATTCGGCATCACCTTTGGCACGCTCTACCAAAAGCGCTTTTGCGCGAACATGGATCTGCGCACCGGTGGCATCATCCAATATGCCGCCACCGCGCTGTTGTTGTGGACGCTCGCTTTTACGACTGAAACGCGCGTCGTGGATTGGACGGGACAATTTATTTTTGCGCTGTTCTGGCTCGCCATCGTGCTCTCCATCGGCGCGATTGGACTGCTGTATCTGTTGATCCGCCGCGGTGCCGCATCCAAAGTGGCGAGCCTGTTTTTCCTCACACCGTCAGTTACCGCGGTGATGGCATACGCGTTATTCGGCGAGGCCTTGCGATGGCCGGCCATTGCAGGCCTGCTGGTGACGGCGGCGGGCGTGGCGTTGGTGATGCGCAGCGAAAATAAGTGAACCTCTAGCACTGGCACGGCGTTCCGACGACAAATGCCTCGAAATCCGCGCCACTATTGGATATACATATTTTCGAGCACGACGCAACCACGTGCCTGATAAAATGCATTCCATCGCGACTCACCCCCCGGAATCCAGCATGCGCAACCTCGAACAGCAGATCACCCAGTACGCAGCCTATCATCGCGACCGTCGCAATATCGCCACGCATTTTGTCGGTGTGCCAATGATCGTTTTTGCGGTGGTGTTGGCGCTGGTGCCGTGGGCGATCTTTGGCGTGAATATCGCGCTCATCGCGGTCGCCGTTGCGGCTGTTTATTATTTGATCCTTGATCGCGCGCTTGGTACGGCGATGTTGGTGTTCCTGTTTTTTTTCTGCTACCTGGTCGCCGTTTATCTGAACGCGCGGCTCGATCACGCTGGCGTCATTATGGGCGCAGCGGTCGCGTTGTTTGTTCTCGGTTGGGTGATCCAGTTTATGGG
>JANMPY010000462.1:0-2823 GCA_031370095.1 Betaproteobacteria bacterium | reverse complement strand
TCGGTTGGGCTGCTGGGCCGACGATTAAGCGCGACGGTGGGGCTGATCAGGGCACTTGGCGGTGGCTGGAACGCGACCGATTTGGCTGTGAAATAGCGCTGTCATTCATCGCGCCGTCATTCGGGCAGAACGGGAAATCTGTTTTTACGTTGCGTTGTACAGGCAAATTTCTCATCCGGTGAAGCCGGGTTCGAAATAACAAGAATGAGTAACGGCGCGGTTCCCATGGCATAAATGCTCCGAAAGCCGCGCCAACGCTAGTCCTTCCAGTTCCACCACTTGAGTTTCTCCGCAGTGTGCCGCGAATTCGACGCGTAATAAACCGCGCAACGAAACACATACAGCAGACAGCGATCCATCACCACACCTTGATCGCGACTCACACGCTCAAACAACTTCTGCGGATCGGCATTTTTCAACTGTGCAACACGCGTGATGCCGATGCGGTGCAAATCATTCGCGATGGATGGACCGACACCAGGAATCACCTGCAATTCTGAAATCAGCCGATTGGATTTTTTAACGGGCATCGTCAATGTTGAAATGCCGGTTTTGAATCAGGCCCACCACATTGCCAAACGGATCTGCAACAGTCGCGACCAGAATACCCTCGCCGACATCCTTGATTGCACTTTTTGGTTTCGCACCGAGCGTAATCACGCGTGCATGTTCAGTGCGAATGTCATCGACACCCCAATAAGTGGTCGGATCATCGCTCGCGTCATCGTCACCCGGTGGGAGCAGGCCGAGTTCAAATCCGCCAACATTAAAACCCACGTAAAACGGTTGATTGAAATACGGCGCATGGCCGACAACGCTGGTGTACCACTCTGTTGCTTTGGCGAGATCAGTCGTAGGATAAATGATGGTTCGCAAGCCTTGAAACATGTGTGCCTCCCGGTTCGACCGGCAATGCTAACGATTGAATATGGACAAGGTGTAGTTCGTCAAGGTCAAGCCGATCTGTCCATCTTCGGACACCTCGTTGTTGAAGCTGAAATTATCGATTGCGTAGTCAGCAATGTCGGGTGAAAGAATTGGGTCAAGCGTGCGCGCCTTCGCCAGGACAAAAGCGATGTCCTGACGACGTAAGCGGAAGGCAAATAGTGTCGCCGTCAGTGGACAGGAGCCGGTGTTGTTCGCGGTGTTGCACCAAAAGCCATTGCCAGAAAGCCTTACGCCGAATCCGGGATTGTCGCGAAATATCGTCGAGACGATGGCATTGCCGACGCCAAAGTCCTTGCCGAAAAAATCGCCTTCCGGGGTGGTCGGTAACGGGGTGACTGCCGCAGCACCGATGGTGATGTAAAAATTGCGGCGGCTTTTGGTGTCGATTAGTTCAATGACCGGATGGCTTTGTGCGTATCCCTGCTCGTTGGTGCGCTGCATTATTTTTATCAGCAGGCCAAAGGATAGTTCGATATCGCGGTTCACATTATCCTTCCACGGCATGATGCGGCGATCCGCTTCGCCCGGCCCCGGTGGCGTGGTCGTAAACTGGTAAATCGGATTTACGCTGGTTGCCGGTATCGACGTAGTGCGATCAATACTGTTGACGTAGATGCCAATTTCTGAGGAATTCACTTTTGTTTGCGCGAATGAACGGGCATCTATTTCATAAACGCTGCTTGCGGTTTGTGCGGTATGCACGTCACCGCTTGTTCCGGTGCGACGGACGAAAGGAATGACCGCCGGATCGGTTTGTGTTTGCTGATTCAGCGGAATGATTCGCGGCATTTCCGGTTGCTGATTGATGCCGACACAACCACCAAGGCCGGTTATCTCGTCCTCGCAAAGTGCGCTTCGCACAACTCGGGCGGGTACCAGCGTGAAGCTGGCGGTAGGCGATTCGACAATCGGCGGGGGAGGCTTGTCGCTGGCCGTCGGGCCCCCGCCGCCGCAGGCCGAAATGATGAGCATCACCGTGAGGTTCACCGCAACTACCGAAAATTGTTTGGCGAAATTGCTCATCGGAACCTCATTTCACTTCCCGTATTTTTTCCAGTCTGGATGTGAGACCCTCAATTCACGTTGTTGTTCAATCAGCACCTGATAAAACGTCAACCGCGACGCTTGAATTTTTCCCTGCTCACCAGCGGCGATGACTTTGCAACCCGGCTCATCGAGATGCGCGCAATCGTTGAATTTGCAAGTGCCGATGGTTGACCGAAAATCCGGCATCGCGTAGGCAATGTCCTCATCCGACAAATGCATCAGGCCGAACGACTGCAAACCCGGCGAATCGATGATGGTGGTTTTTTCATCAAGCCGGTACATGCGCGTGTAGGTCGTGGTGTGCTTGCCGGAATCAAGCGCCTCAGAAAATTCCGCTTCTTTGGCCACGTCGCGCATCACCAGATTATTCACAGTGCGAGATTTGCCCATACCCGATTGTCCGACCAGCAGCGTGGTCTTGCCATCGAGATACGGCCTGAGCGGCTCGACATCGAATTTCGCCGACATCGGCATCACGCGATAGCCAATCGCGTCAAAATGTGCCAGGCTTTTTCGCGCCTCTTCAAACTCCGGCAGATCTTTCTTGTTCAGCATGATGAATGGCTTGATCTGCGCGGCCTCGCAGGCCACCAGGCACAGATTCAAAAACATTTCGGAAAAACTTGGCCGCGGTGCGACGATGATCACCGCCTGATCGATATTGGCGGCCAACGTTTTTTCGCGCCAGGCATCTTTGCGAAACAATACGTTCCTGCGCTCATGAATTTCATCGATGCGCGCATGCCCCGGGCTGGATATGCTGACTTCCACAAAGTCGCCGCAGGCGACATCCTGTTTTTTGCCTTTGCGGGTACAAACGAGTGGTTT
>JANMPY010000221.1:0-2701 GCA_031370095.1 Betaproteobacteria bacterium | reverse complement strand
GGCGCTGGCGATGCTGGTGGTTAATTGCGCGGCGATGGCTTTCAGATTCACGTCGTTCAGCGCCAATAATTGCGCGGGAATTTTTTCCATTTCGGCAATCAGTGCGAGCGCAGTTTGGCCGCCCTCGCGCCCGACTTTGCGGCCGACCAAATCATTTGCCTGAATACCGGTGGTGCCTTCGTAAATCGCCGAGATGCGCGAATCGCGGTAATACTGCGCGGCACCCGTTTCTTCGATAAAGCCCATGCCGCCGTGAACCTGAATACCCAGCGACGTGACCTCGATACCGGCCTCCGTACTCCAGCCTTTGACAATCGGGATGAGCAGATCGACCAGCGCCTGATTAGTACGTTTTTGTTTTTCGTCGGTTGAACGTTCGGCAATATCAAGACACGCTGACGCGTAGTAAGTCAGCGCGCGGGTCGCCTCGGCATAAGCACGCATCGTCAACAGCATGCGCTTCACATCCGGGTGATAAATGATCGGCACCGATTTCGGTGATGCGCCAAACGATGACGGCACTGGCGTGACCGGCCTGCCCTGCACGCGCTCGCGCGCCCACACCAGCGCATGCTGGTATGCTCGCTCGGAAATCGACACGCTTTCGAGGCCGACGCCAAGACGCGCGGCGTTCATCATCACAAACATGTATTCGATGCCGCGATTGGGCTCGCCCACCACGTAGCCGGTCGCGCCGCCCGCGTCACCGTATGACATCACGCAGGTCGGACTACCGTGAATGCCCATCTTGTGCTCGATCGAAATGCACTTCACATCATTGCGTGCGCCGATGGATCCATCCGCGTTTATTAAAAATTTCGGCACCACGAATAAGGAAATACCTTTCACGCCATCCGGTGCGCCTTCGATGCGCGCCAGCACCAGATGGATAATATTTTCGGTGTAATCGTGCTCACCAAAAGTGATGAAAATTTTCTGCCCGGAAATTTTGTAGCTGCCGTCGGCCTGCGGGATCGCCTTCGAGCGTACCAGTGCGAGATCGGAGCCCGCCTGCGGCTCGGTAAGATTCATGGTGCCGGTCCACTTGCCTGCGGCCATGTTGGGAATGAATTTATTTTTCATCTCAGCCGAGCCGTGCGCATCAAGCGCTGCAATCGCGCCGAGGGTCAACAGTGGGCAGAGCTTGAAAGCCATGTTGGCGCTGCCGAGCATTTCAGACACGGGTGTGGCGACGATATGCGGCAAGCCCTGCCCGCCGAATTCCAGCGGCGCTTCGAGCTGGCTCCAGCCGCCCTCGACATATTTCCAATAGGCGTCCTTAAAACCTTTCGGCGTGGTGACGACGTTGTTGGCGATCTTCGCGCCCTCAGCGTCGCCGCTTTTATTCAGCGGTGCCAACACTTCTTTGGAAAACTTTCCAGCTTCGTCAAATATTGCGCTGACCAGATCCGGCGTGACTTCTTCACAGCCCGGCAGCTTGGCTATTTCATCGAGACCAATGACATGCTGCAGCAAAAAATTAATGTCTTTGATCGGTGCGTTGTAGTCGGACATGCTGCTCTCCATTTGCGCCCTCGCCGGAATAGGCAAGGGAGTAATTTATAGTGCGGCGGTTAACTGTGGTACGAGCGTGAATAAATCGCCCACCAAACCATAATCGGCAACCTGAAAAATCGGTGCTTCCGGATCTTTATTGATTGCAACGATTACCTTGCTGTCCTTCATGCCGGCCAGATGCTGGATCGCGCCCGAAATACCGACCGCGATATAAAGCTCAGGCGCGACAATCTTGCCGGTCTGGCCGACCTGATAATCGTTCGGCACAAAGCCCGCATCGACTGCCGCGCGGGATGCACCCAATGCGGCGCCCAACTTATCGGCGAGTGGCTCGAGTACCTGCCGATATTTATCGCCATCGCCCATGCCGCGCCCGCCGGAGACGATGCGCTTGGCGGCAACCAATTCGGGGCGGTCAGATTTTGTGAGCTCCTGTCGCAGCACCTTTGATTGACCGGTGTCGGCACCGGCTGCGATATTTTCAATCGCAGCCGCGCCGCCGGTCGCCGCGACTGCGTCAAATCCGGTGGCACGAACGGTGATGACCTTGATCGGGTCGGTGGATTGCACCGTCGCAAACGCGTTACCCGCGTAGATCGGACGGACAAACGTATCGGGCGATTCGACGCTGATGATTTCTGAAATCTGTGCAACATCAAGCGTTGCGGCCACGCGCGGCATGATATTTTTGCCGTAGGCCGAGGCGGATGCGAGCAGGTGCGAATAATTTTTGGCGATTGAGACGATGAGCGGCGCGAGATTTTCAGGCGATCCACTCGCGTATTGCGCAGCATCGACGACCATTACTTTGGCCACACCAGCAACCTGCGCAGCCGCACTGGCAGCGGCGCTACAGCCTATGCCCGCGACCAGAAAATGTATTTCTCCGCCAATTTTTTGCGCAGCAGCAACAGCGTTCAAGACGCCCGGTTTCAGGTGGGTGTTGTCGTGTTCTGCGAGGACGAGAATGGTCATGGAATCACCTTTGCTTCATTTTTTAGTTTGTCGACTAGTGCGGCCACATCGGCCACCATCACGCCACCTTTGCGTTTCGGCGGCTCAACGACTTTCAGCGTTTTCAAACGCGGCGTGATGTCGACCCCAAGCGCTTCGGGCGTCATCACGTCGAGTGGTTTTTTCTTCGCTTTCATGATGTTCGGCAGCGTCGCATACCGCGGCGTGT
>JANMPY010000219.1:0-14267 GCA_031370095.1 Betaproteobacteria bacterium | reverse complement strand
CGTGCCCACCGGCGCATAAACGCGACACGCCGCGCCGTGACCCGACACGACTTCTTCATAGAGCTCCATGCCCATACCGTGCAGGCGCTGGAATTCGAATTGTGTATCGGTGTTTCGCGCGCGCTCAAGAATGGTCGCAACCGTGTGCGCATTGTGGGTGGCGAACTGGCCGTAAAAAACATCAGGCCGCGCCAACATTTTTGCCGCACAGGCGAGGTACGAAACATCAGTATTGGCTTTGCGTGTGAACACCGGATAGTCGCCAAAGCCCTGCATCTGCGCACGCTTGATTTCGGTATCCCAGTAGGCGCCCTTCACCAGTCGGGTCATGATGCGGCGACCGTGCGTGCTGGCGAGGGCAGTCAGCCAATCAATGACGTGGACGGCGCGCTTTTGATACGCTTGCACGGCGAGACCCAAACCTTCGTAGCCGATAAATCTCACGTCGCCGTAGACCGATGCGAACAGCGCCAGCGAAAGCTCCAGCCGTTCGGTTTCTTCCGCGTCGAACGTCAAGCCAATGCCGCCCTCGCGTGCGAGGCGCCCAAGCGCCATCAGCTTTGGCAACAACTCATGCATCACCCGATCCAGATGCGCCAATTCATAGCGCGGATGCAGCGCGGAAAGTTTGACCGAGATGCCGGGCGCGTCGAACACATGCTGACCGGGTTTCACGGCGGACGAAATTGCCTTGATTGCATCCTGATACGCGACAAAATATCGCTCGGCGTCGTCGGCCGTCATCGCGGCCTCACCGAGCATGTCGTAGGAGTGGCGATATTTCGCCTGATCGTCCGACGCGGCGCGTTGCAGCGCGTCCTCAATATTGCGGCCCATGACGAATTGTTCGGCCATCAGCTTCATGCCCTGCCGCAATGAGGCGCGCACAATCGGCTCGCCAGCCTTCGCCGCGAGCCTTGTCAGCCAGCCTCCGACATCGGCAAAACTATCCGCCGTGGGTGAGACCAGCTTGCCGGTGAGCATCATGCCCCAGGTGCCTGCGTTCACCAACAGCGAGTCGGATGCGCCCAGATGTTTTTTCCAGTCGCCCTGCGAAAATTTATCCTTGATCAGTTTGTCGGCAGTCGCTGCATCGGGAATGCGCAACAGCGCTTCGGCCACGCACATCAGCAATACGCCCTCTTGCGAGGACAGATCGTACTGCGTCAAAAAAGACTGCATGCCGGAATGTTTTTGCTGGCGCATGCGTACCGACTCGACCAGCGCGCGCGCGGTCGCGGTGGTGCGCGCGTTCGCGTCAGCGGTTAGTTTGGCGACTGGAATCAGCGCATCGAGCGTGCGCGTTTCGTCGCCTAGAAAAGCGTCGCGAAGTGGGGAGAACGATGGCAGCATGGCAGCGGGATTGAGAATGGCGTGGTCGCATTATCGCAAATGCGGAGCGGCTTCACCGGTTGATCGACATGCAAAGCAATGGGCGGTGTGACGCTTGCCGCCAAAGAGGGAACTTCTAAAAAAACCTCCGTTCGTGCTGAGCTCAGGGCGAACGGGATTGTGGTTGCGAGAAGTTCCCAAGAGCGCAGATCGCCATTTGGTGAGGTTCTTCAACCTCTTTTGCCCTGCGAACCGCACCCATGCTGTGCCTACACGAGAAAATGTCGATCCACACCGATCAATACTTTGCGCATCAGCTCCACCGACTTTGGCGATTCGAGCGCTGCAGAATGAATGCTTTTGGATTGGTCGATCAGATCGGTGACATCGAAATCGAACACGTTATCCCACACGTTATTGCGATCCGACAGTCCGCTGCGACCCAGGCGACGCGTGCCGAAATGTTTGAGCCCCGCCGACGCACCAAGCACTTGATCAAGACCGGTGTAAAGCGCGCCGACGCGGTAGCAGAGGTTGGCCATCAAGCTGCCGTCGCAGTCGTCGGGCTGGTCTTTCTGGAAAATATCGTTGTCGACGTCGGCCGCCACCATCACCAGTTGGTGAATAAGGGTGATGAGCTGGGGGCTGTTGAGTTTTTTGGCCGCAATCGCCAGCGCTTTCTGGATCACGAAATTACCCATGCTGTGCGAGATCACTGATATTTTGGCGCGGCACTGTTTGGCTGGCGTGCGGGCTGCAAGCCGCTGCATGGCGACGATGTGGTCGTGCAGTTGAACCAGCGCATCGGCAAGAGCGGGTGCCGAGTCGCGCGCGTCTTCGCGGTCGGGCAGGTAACCTGCGGCCGAGCCGTTGGACGGCCACGTGTAGAGCACCAGCGTGCCGAGGCCATTCCTGCCGCTGTAGAGGCGCTTGCACAGGTCTGCGTAGCGGGTTGCCGCCTGTTGCCAGCCGGTGTTGTAGCCGTGGATGAACAGTGAGACATGTTTTTGACTTTCGTTTTCGTCGTCGGACACCACGGGAAACGCGTCGGTGATGTCAGTCAGCATTCTGCGAAATTCTCTATCGCCGACTTTTTCCCAAGACGCAAACTGCGCGAGATTTTTGGCGTTGCTGTCTGTGGCAACGTAGTAGGTCATCTCGTTGGCCAGTTCCTCACCGGGCTCGTTGCGGGAAAGCTTGCGGTTACTCAACATGAAATACGGCATGGTAGTCTCCTCGTTTTAGCGTAGTCGGACTCCGCACGAACGTTTTTTCGTGTTTGCATTGCACACGCAAAGACACCGATCCCTCATGCTGCGCAGACTTTCAACGCGACGCCGCGCGAAAAATTATGGTGCCAGCACCAGCCCCGAACGCGCTTTCACGGCAGAAATATCGGAAGCGCTAATCGCACCCGTCGCGTTCACGTCGAATTTGAAATTGGGCGCGGTGGCACCGTTCACCGGCGTTCCTGCGGAGGATAGCGTGCCTTGATAATTGACTGCCTGGGGAGGCGCTGCAACCGCTGCGTGTTGACACGCGACGCCGACAATAAACGCCAATACGAAAACAGCACGGCGTACGCCGATTGGATTCATCATGGTCACTTCCTGTTGAAAATTGACCCGCCTAGGCTGTGGTTATTTCTGCGTTTATTACCGCACAACAGGCGTGCGTCGTCAATACCCGGAATGGTGGGATCTGCAGAATTAGCGTATGACAATTGTGCGTGACGCAATGTTGCGCGCGTCGCATTGTGCTGAAATGTAGATCGCCATTTAAAGCGCCTTGGCGGGCGCAATTACGCCAAGAGGCGCGCCAGTGCTTGTGCTTGTTATTTACCTAACGCAAATGCAGCGCGACCCGCCGCTACGCCGTCTGCGGCACCTCAGCCGCGATCTCGGCATGCACTTTCGCCATGTCAAGCTCCAGCGACTTTTGCACCACTTGTTCGAACTCCGATTTCGGCAACATGCCGGCCTGCGTAAAGATGATGACCTTTTCGCGGAACACCATCAGCGTAGGGATCGAACGAATGTTGAACGACGCCGCCAGCTCCGGTTGATCCTCGGTGTTTAACTTGGCAAACACCACATCCGGGTACGCTTCCGCCACCGCCTCAAAGGTCGGCGCGAACATGCGACAGGGGCCGCACCACGGCGCCCAGAAATCGACGATGACCATGTTGCTGCCGTCGATTATCTGATTGAAATTTTCTTTGGTGAGCGTAATCGTTGCCATGCTATTTCTCCAAAAGGGCGCGCAACATCCACGCAGTTTTTTCATGCGTTTGCATGCGCTGGGTGAGCAAATCGGCGGTCGGCTCGTCGCTGGCTTTGTCGACCACGGGAAATATTTTTCTCGCCGTGCGGGTCACGGCTTCCTGCCCTTCCACCAGCAGTCGAATCATCTGCGTCGCCTCGGGCACGCCGCTGGTTTCCTTGATGGAGGAGAGCTTCGCATATTCCGTGTACGTGCCAGGCGCCGGGAATCCCAGCGCACGAATCCGTTCCGCAATCATATCGACCGCGAGAGCGAGCTCGTTATATTGCGTCTCAAACATCAAATGCAATGTCTGGAACATTGGGCCCTTTACGTTCCAATGAAAATTGTGGGTTTTCAGGTACAGCGTATAAGTGTCTGCCAGCAAATGCGAAAGACCTTCGGCGATTTTTGCGCGATCTTTTTCACTGATTCCCAAATCGATTGGCATAGCTGGAGCCGTTTTTTTGTTCGTCGTTGCTTTCTTGCTCATGATGATCCCCGTCTAATAAAAACATCAGAATTAAGTTTGCGCGTCCGCGAAGTCGCGCACCAATGAATATTGTCGATGCATCCGATAGCGATTGGCTATTGGTCACAATGGCAGCGCGTTAGCCGAGCTTTTCAACCGTATGCGCGAGCTTCGCACCGAGGCCTGCGACCATGTTGCGCGTACGCTCGTTGGTCATGTTGCCTGCCGCATCAAACGCTTGACCAACAGCTGGCACCGCCACCACCGGCAACATGAATACACCGAGATTGGAAAGGATGTACGACACGTGCGGTAACGCCCGAATCGTGCCGAAAGCGCCGTTGGATGCGCCCAGCAGCGCACCGATCTTGTTGGTGAACGGCGCATTGCCGCTCACGCCCTCGACCGACTGCGACAGCCAATCGATGGTGTTTTTCAGCAGCGGCGTAATCGAGGCGTTGTATTCGGGACTGGCAATGAGTAAGCCGTTGGCCTGCATCATCTGCTCACGAAGTTTCAACATATTCTGTGGAACGCCGTTGGCCTCATGCCAGTCGGCATCATAGATCGGCATGGGGTAATCGGCGAGACTGACCAGCGTCACTTCAGCACCCGCATCGCGCGCGCCATGTACCGCAACTTCAAGTACTTTGCGATTCCATGATTGCTTGCGAACACTACCCGCGAACGCAAGAATTTTTGCTGTTGTCATCACGATTCCAATTGTTGTTGCGTAGCCACCTAGTGTAGTACTTCGCTATGTTTGGCACTCATGCGAGTTATCACGTATTGGTCGCTAATTGTGCCTCCTTCCCCCATGGAAATGGGGGAAGGTTGGGATGGGGGTGCATCAGCAAGCATCGCCCCCATCCCGACCTTCCTTGCAGGACGCGTTGGCCGCTGCATCGGCCAACCGTTCAGCGGGCGTGACGCATGCGTCACGAAACCCCCTCTTCACCCCCGTCGCCGGGGAAAGGAGTCGATCAGTCAGTACGAAATTAAGTCGCATTAAATAGGAAGCGCTACATTAGACTTCGGCAAGAGCACCCATCTGCCCTGTCATATAGGCCTTTTCAGCGAAGCGGATTTGCTCGACCGAGTTCATGACGAACGGCCCGTGAAACACCAACGGCCCCTCTGCGGGCGCACCACCCAACAGCATCACGTGCGCGAGCGCGTCACCGTCATTGCGTAACGCGATGGGTTGCGGCTCAGCAGCGCTATTCTGTTTGACGGCACCCAGTTGCCCCACGCGAAGTTTCGAATTGTCTTTGCCCACAGAAACTTCACCCACCATCACGTAAACACCCGCCTCCATGCCTGCAGGTATGTCACCCTGCCATTGGCCGCCCGGCTGCAGCGCGACATGCCACAAAAACAAAGGCATTAACACTTCAGCAGGACCGCGCAAGCCATTACTTTCACCCGCGATGACACGAACGGTCGCGCCATCTTTCTGAACAGAGGGCACATCACCCGCATCGATGCGTTGGTAGCGTGGCGCCATCATTTTCAGCGCGCGCGGCAGGCTGGTCCACAACTGCATCCCGTGCAGGCTGAATGTTGCCTCACCCTCGCCGCCAAATGGGCGTTCGGCGTGGACGATACCGCGCCCGGAAGTCATCCATTGCGCGCCACCCGCTTCCACGCGGCCCTGGTGCCCGGCTGAGTCACGGTGCGCCATGCCACCCTCGAGCAGATACGTCACGGTTTCGATGCCCGCGTGAGGATGCGCGGGAACACCCTGCCCGCGCGCGTCGGTCGGCATCGGGCCGAAATGATCGAGGAACACCCACGGGCCCAACGATTTCTGTTCACCAGCGGGCAGCGCACGGCGAACTTTCAGGTTGTCGCCAACATTGGCCCATTGTGCATCGATGACGCGGTCGAACGTTTGGGTGGATGGTGTGGTGTTCATGTGGTTTTCACGCATTTCCTATTGCGGCAGATCAAACACCAGCACTTCGGCATTGTTGCCTTTTTCGATGTGGACTATACTCACGTCGGTCATTTTCGCGGCGTCACCGGCACCAAGCAATTGGCCGTTGACCACAGCGCTGCCGGCAGCGATATGCACGTAACACAATCGGTCGTTTGCAATCGACAGCCTGGCTTCTTCAATACCGTCAAATAACCCTGCATACAGCGTCGCATTCTGATGGATCACGACGGAACCTTCACGACCGTCGGGCGATGCGATCAGCCTTAACCGGCCGCGCTTGGCGGCGGCATTAAAATGCTTTTCTTCATACGACGGCGCGATGCCCGCGACGTTAGGTGTAATCCAGATTTGCAGGAAATGGGTCGCGCCCACTTTGGAATGATTGAATTCACTGTGCGTGACGCCGGTTCCTGCGCTCATGCGCTGCACGTCGCCCGGCTTGATCGCCGAACCATTGCCCATGCTGTCCTCGTGCGCCAGTGCGCCGTCGAGCACGTAGCTGATGATTTCCATGTCGCGGTGGCCGTGTTTGCCAAAACCCATGCCTGCGGCCACGCGATCTTCGTTGATGACCCGCAACGGCCCGAAACTCATATGGTTGGCGTCGACGTAGTCAGCGAATGAAAAGCTGTGATAACTTTTCAGCCAGCCATGATCCGCAAAGCCGCGTTCTTCACTCTTCCTAAGTTCGATCATGTTGAATTCCCTGATTCCAATTGCACATATTATTTAATTTTAAGTGGGTACACGCTGCAAATTTTCAAGACGAATAATTTTGTCGCTCTTACTCAAATAATTTGACAATGCTGTTTTCATCCGTGGCAACGGTGGCATTAAAATCAACATGACCATGAATCGCGCTCAGCGGAATCGGCCCATAGACATGCGGGAACATCCCCGATCCGGTAAGGTCTTCACGCACCAGCGCTGCGCCAAGCTTGATGTCGTCGATTTCCAGCAACAACAAAGCCGTTTTGCCCGCATAGTATTTTTGTGCGGTTCGTGCCACTTGATGACGCTCGGAGCAGTGGATGAATCCTTCCGCCGCCAAATCAGCGCTGGCAAAAGCGCCATTGCGTTGCGCCTGGTGCCAGTCGGCTGCCTCGGTGATACGGTAAATCATGGTGCGCTTTTCGGTCAATGGGTGACAATATTATGAGCTACGTCGGACGCTTCGCGCCCTCTCCCACCGGCCCCCTGCATTTCGGCTCGCTCGTCGCCGCGCTGGCCAGCTACCTCGATGCCAGGGCACATCATGGAAAGTGGCTGGTGCGGATTGAGGACATCGACGAGTCCCGTTGCAATAGCGCGCACACGACGGATATTTTGCGGACGTTGCAAGCATTCGGACTGCAATGGGATGGCGAAATGCAAATACAGACTGCCCGCAAAGCCAGCTACGGCGCGGCTCTTCAGGCACTGCGCTCGCGCGGGCTGGTCTACGCCTGCGCCTGCTCGCGGAGCGAAATCGCCGATTCCGCGGTCAATGGATTGGAGGGGCCGGTGTATCCGGGCACCTGTCGCGATAAAGGCTTAGGGGCGTTGGGGGGCTTGGGCGAATACGCCAACGCGCTTCGTCTGCGCACGTCGAATGAGAAAATCTGTTTTTCCGACCTCGCGCAAGGTGAAATTTGCCAGCAAATCGAAGCAGACATCGGCGACTTTGTGTTGCAGCGGCGCGACGGATTATTTGCCTACCAGCTGGCTGTCGTGGTTGACGACGCAGACGCAGGCATCACCCATATTGTGCGTGGTGCCGACCTGCTCGATTCCACCGCGCGGCAGATTTATTTGCAGCGCTTGCTGGGCTATCCGACGCCGACGTATTTGCATATTCCGGTTGCGGTCAACGCATTGGGGCAAAAATTGTCCAAGCAGACGTTGGCGACTGCCATTTCTGGTACAACTGATGCACCGCAGGTCTTGCTGTTGTCGGCATTGCGATTTTTGGGGCAATCGACCGCAGGGCTGGAAACAACGCCAACGATTGCCGATGTGCTAAACCTCGCCACCCGAAACTGGGATCGCAGCAAGATCCCGCGTGTACGCGCACTACGGCCAGTACCATGACAGCCGAGCGCACCGGCACAGACATCCCCCGATCAGGTGCTGTTATCTGCATTTCATCGGCGTAAACTTCCGCCGATAATTCCGTTTTGGCGTTTCGTCGCTTGCCTTTGGCATTTCGTCCTGGACAAGCGCACATTGCGCCTGTCGAACGGAACTTTTACCAAAGGCTGCCATGTTATTCAAAAACCGCACCGCACCGTCCAATACAGCGAGCATCCACAAGCGGCAGGGCTGGGTCAAATTGACGCTGGCCATTGTCTCGGTCGCTGTCGTAGCGGGTTCACTCATCGCCTGGCGGGTCAGTTCCGCCAAAAAAGAAGACAAGAAACCCGCCGAGGTCACGCTGGAATTTTCACCGGCCGACGTCATGATCGTGTCGCAACAGTCGTTGACGCGCACCTTGCCCTTCTCCGGCTCTTTGTCACCGGTGCTGCAATCGACCGTGAAATCGAAAGTATCGGGCGAAGTGAAACGGGTATTGGTGCGGGAAGGCGAGGCCGTCACCAAGGGACAAATGCTTGCGCAAATCGACACGGCGGATTTGAACGCGAGACTTGATGCGCAGGTCGCAGCACTTGAAGAAGCGAAAGCGCGCGCGTCGATTGCGGACAAAAATCGTGAAGGCAATTTGAAACTACTGAAACAAAATTTTATTTCGCAAAACGCATTTGACACCACCAACAGCACCTTCGAAGCGAGCGCGGCTGCGGTGCGATCGGCCGAAGCGCAGGCGCAGATTGCCCGCAACGCCAGGCAGGACGCGGTGATTCGCGCCCCGATCAGCGGGATACTCGCCAAGCGCATGGTGAATGGCGGTGAAAAGGTCGGGCCCGACAGTCCGATGTTTACCGTGGTGGATTTGTCGAAGATGGAAATCGACGCGCCTGCGGCAGCGTCGGAAATTCCGAGCATAAGAGTAGGTCAAATGGCGACGTTCAAAGTGGATGGTTTTGGCGACCGCGTTTTTGAGGGCCGCATCGAGCGCATCAACCCGATGACCGAACAGGGATCGCGCTCGATTACCTTGTACATCTCGGTCGCCAATCGCGATGGCCTGCTCAAAGGCGGCATGTTCGCCAAGGGCTTGCTGGTGCAGGACAAAACTGAGCCCACCGCCGTTATACCACTCGCCGCCGTGCGCGACGACGGCGGTCAGGCGTACGTATTTACGCTCGAAGGTGGCAAGGTGGCCAAGCGCAACGTCACCTTGGGCTTAAACGAAGTTGAGGCCGGATTGGTGCAAGTCAAGACCGGTCTCGACACCGGTGCGCAGGTCGTCAGCGCGCGCATGGTCGGGCTTAAAGCCGGGGCGCTTGCCGTGGTGAAACCGCCAGCGGCGGTTCCTGTCACGCCAGCAACACCAGCGAAGGCAAGCTAACCATGTGGATCACTAAAACCAGTATCAACCAACCTGTTTTCGCGACCATGGTGATGGTCGCGTTACTCGTTCTCGGCATCTTTTCGTATAACCGTCTGCCCGTCGAGCAAATGCCGGAGGTGAGCAATCCACGCGTGTTTGTTTCCATCGCCTATCCCGGTGCATCGCCGGAACAGGTGGAGAACGATCTCATCAAGCCGATTGAGAACGTGCTCAACACCGTGAATGGGGTCAAGAAAATATTTGCCACTACGCGCGAAGGTATTGGTTTCCTGCAAGCGGAATTTCGTTTGAGTACCGACATGGCGACCGCCACGCAGGAAGTGCGCGATAAAGTTGCCCAGATTCGCCCCGGCTTTCCGCGTGAAGCCAAGGACCCGCTGGTCAGCCGCGCAGACTGGCAGGATCAGCAGCCGGTGGTCAATCTCGCCGTGGTATCGACCAAACATAACCCGCGCGAATTGTCGACCATCACCGACCAGATTATCGTCAAGCGTTTGCAGAATGCGCCCGGCGTCGGCAACGTCAATGTCAACGGCAGCGTGGTGCGGCAAGTGCTGATCTACCTGAAACCGGCACAGATGCAGGCCTACGGTGTCGGTGTGGATCAGGTGATCGCGGCTATTCAGGCGACCAATCAGGATTTCCCGTCAGGCACGATCACCAGCGGCGGCTCCGAGCAACTGGTGCGCGTCGAAGGAAAAATCAAAGATCCGAAGGGCTTTGAAAAAATCATCGTGACCCGGCAGGGTACGGCACCGGTCTATTTGCGTCAGGTCGCCGAGGTCGTCGATGGTGAGCAGGAAGAAACCTCCATCGCGCGCATCGACGGCAAGCGCTCGATCAGCATCGGTGTTTTCAAGGTACAGGACGCCAACATCATCGAGACCGGCGACGGCATTGCCGCGGCAATTGAAGACTTGAAAAAACGCCTGCCCGAGGGTGTTGAAATCAAGAAAATTTATTCGAGCGCCGACGGCATCAAGAGCTCGCTCAACAACGTCAAGGAAACGATTCTCGAAGGTGCGATCCTCACGGTCATCATCGTCTTCCTGTTTTTGCATTCGTGGCGCAGCACCGTGATTACCGGGCTCACGCTGCCGATTGCGGTGATCTCCACTTTTATTGCGCTATATGTTTTTCATTTCACGCTGAATTTTCTCACGCTGATGGCGTTAAGCCTGTGCATCGGCTTGCTGATCGACGACGCGATCGTGGTGCGCGAAAATATCGTGCGGCATCTCGGCATGGGCAAGGATCATTTCCGAGCCGCAAAAGAAGGCACCGAAGAAATAGGTCTCGCCGTAATGGCAACGACGTTCGCGATCATCGCGGTGTTCGTGCCGATCGCATTCATGAGCGGCATTATTGGCCGCTACTTTTTGCAGTTCGGCATCACCGTTGCAGTTGCGGTGCTGGTGAGTCTGTTCGTCAGCTTTACGCTTGACCCGATGCTGTCCTCGATCTGGCGCGACCCGCCGGGCGACCGATTCAAACGGCTGCCGTGGCTGGGACGGATGATGGACAAGATCGAGCATTGGATCGAGGGCGCGCACAAAGTTTATGGCGTGTTGCTCGACTGGTCGCTGGCGCATCGTGTGAAGGTGCTGTTGATTGCGCTGTTTTGTTTCGTTGGCAGTTTTTTTCTGGTGCCGTTGATCGGCACGGAATTCATGCCGGAAAACGATCAGGGTTTCATCTCACTGCGATTGAACACACCGATTGGCTCAAGTCTCGAATACACCGACGCCAAGACGCGGCAGGCGGAGGACGCGCTTAAATCGTTTCCGGAAATTCTCATCACCGACACCAACGTGGGTACCGATGAGGGAAAAAATTATTCGCGCATCAATCTGAAACTAACCGAGCGCAGCGAGACCCATCGGCGCTCGCAAAAAGATCTGGAACAAGCCATTCGCCAGAAACTCGCCGCCGTCGCCGGCATGGAGCTTTCGGTGGGGTGGAACAAGCCGATCTTCATTTCGATACTCGGTCCTGACGCCGAGAAGCTGACTGAATTATCCCAAGGCGTGATGAAACAAGTCGCAAAAATCAAAGGCATCACCGATCTCGAAAGCAGCGAGCGCGGTGCCAATCCGACCGTCGCCATTCGCATCAATAACGAGCTCGCCAGCGACCTGGGTGTGAGCACGGCGCAGATTGGTCGCGCGCTGCGTCCGCTGATCGCCGGTGACACGGTCTCGCACTGGCAGGCGGCCGACGGGCAAAACTATGACGTTAATGTGCAACTGCCAAAATCCGGTCGACGCATTGCCAGTGATCTGGGTGATCTTTATATGACGAGCAGCCGCACAAACGCCGATGGCACGCCGCAGATGGTGGTGCTGCGTCAGGTCGCCGAGTTTGTGCCGACATTCAGCGCGCAGCAAATCAAGCGCCTTGATCTGCAACGCCGCGTATCGCTCTATGCCGGTGTAGAAGGCCGCCCCTCGGGCGACGCCGGTGCCGAGGTCGACGCCTTGCTCAAAAAATTGGAGCCCGATCTGCCACCCGGCTACCGCTTCAATGTCGGTGGTCAGACGCAGGAACTTAAAGAGTCGTTCACGGCGATGCTCGCCGCACTCGGCATCGCGGTGATTTTCATTTACCTGATCCTTGCCTCGCAGTTCGGCAGCTTCCTGCAGCCGCTCGCCATCATGGCCTCATTACCGTTGGCGTTGATCGGCGTGTTCCTGGCACTGCTGGTGACAGGCACCACGCTAAATCTTTTCTCGATGATCGGTTTCATCATGTTGATGGGCTTGGTCACCAAGAACGCGATTCTGCTGGTCGACTTTACCAATCAGGGCATTCGCGAAGGCAAGTCACGCACCGAGGCAATTCGCGCGGCCGGCCAGGTGCGTTTGCGACCGATTTTGATGACGACCCTGGCGATGATATTCGGCATGTTGCCGATGTCGTTGGGGCTCGGCGACGGCGGTGAAACGCAAGCGCCAATGGGCCGCGCGATCATTGGCGGCGTGATCACATCAACCCTGCTGACGCTGGTTGTCGTGCCGGTGCTGTACACGTATCTCGACCATTGGGGCAACAAGATTAAAGCGTGGTTCACGCGTCAGCCCGCCGCGTCGAGCGGTGGCGGATCGGTCGAGCCGCATTTGGCGGACAAGAAGCGCGACTGACCCGGACAAATTACCGCTGCACAACGCAAGCCAGAATCGCCTGCCACTGCGCCTTTCAGCGTGATTTTGGCTTTAACACCGCGTCGAACGGCGTTCTACGTCGCAGCGGTTCAGTCTTGAATCCAGGGCAGCCTTGCCTTGCGCCAGCCGCCGGTGTTGCCGCGTTGACCGTATTGATCAGGATCGCCTTCAAATCCCTCGACCACGTTGAACGCCTGCGTAAAACCTGCCGCTGCCGCCACCATCGCGGCGGAATGCGAGCGCACGCCGCTGCGGCATAAAAAAAGTACCGTATCGCTGGTCGAACACTGCGCATGTAATTCGGTCAGAAAATTGGCGTTCATTTCGCCGCCGATTGAGAATCGCCACGGGATCAGCACTGAACCCGGAACGCGGCCGATATAGTCGAATTCAAAGCGGCTGCGCACGTCGATAATTTTTGCGCCGCACTCGGAAAATAATACATAAGCCTCTTGCGGCGTGACTTCGCCCGCATATGGCAACGCCGATTCGCGTGCGCGGATCGCTGCCATTGCGAGAATGATTTCAACTTCAGATAGTGGCGCGTTCATAACGAATGTCTGGCACTGGCGCGGCGTTTGTAGCAAAAATAGCCTGAACGCCGCGCCAATGCTAGTGTTTTATGCCTTGTGCGCGCGGCATGTGAAAGCGCGACGGCTGTTTGATATCCACCTCTTTGACAGTCGGCACAGCGAACACTTCGCCGATGCACAGCACCGCCGGGCCATCAAGATTAAGTGTGGATGCCGTAAGGCCCGCGAGGCTGGTGAATATGCGCCGCTCGTTTTCAAGCGTCGCGTTTTCCACAATCGCAACTGGCGTGCTCGACGGCTTACCCTCGGCGATCAGTGCCGCTGCAATCTGCGCGGCCTGCCCCGCCGCCATGTAGAGCACCGCCGTTTCGGCGGCGGCAGTGCTGGTCAGCCAATCACTTTCAATTTCATTCGGCCCGATGCGCGGCGTGGCGAAAGTGACACTGCGTGCGACACCCCGCCGCGTCAGCGAAATGCCCAGCTGTGCACTGGCGGCGAGTGCAGCGGTAATGCCGGGCACGACTTCAAAGGCGATGCCTGCTTCGGTGAGCGCGTCGATTTCTTCCTGGGCACGACCGAAGATCATCGGGTCGCCGCCTTTCAATCGCACCACAATTGCATATTTTGACGCGGCTTCAACAAGGTTGCGGTTGATGAATCTCTGATCGGTGGATACCCGTCCCACGCGTTTGCCAACCGCAACTTTTTTTGCGTTCACCGCAAGCGCTACCGTGTCGGCGTGAACCAGCGCGTCGTAAAAAACAATGTCGGCTTTTTCAAGCAGCCGTGCGGCACGCAGCGTCAGCAGATCGGGCGCTCCCGGTCCCGCGCCAACTAAATAAACCTTACTCATTTGCCTTCCTCGCCAACAATCATCCCGCCTGCCACAGTTTCATTGCTCACTTCATCGATCAAGATGAAGCTGCCCGTTTCACGCGTCACGTTGTACGCATCGATCATCAACGGTCGCACCGTTTTTAAACGCACACGACCGATGTCGTTGAGTTGAAACGTCGTCACACTGGTTTCGTGCTCAAGCGTGTTGACGTTAAGCCGGTAATCGATGCCCTCGAACGCGGCGCGCACCGATTGCGTGGTGTGCTTGATCAGGTAT
>JANMPY010000217.1:0-22131 GCA_031370095.1 Betaproteobacteria bacterium | reverse complement strand
CTGCTGGGAGAGGCGAAGAACATGCAGGGTCAATATGCGCCGGCGATTCGCGACAAGGCGCGCACCATCAATGTGGCGCAAATTCTTGAGGAAGTACGCCAGTAAAAACGCCGCATGTCTTTCGAGCATGCGGCGTTGGTTGTTTCTGGCTGCATGACTTAGCGGGCTCGCATACCTGCAATATATTCCGCCACGGCCTGCATGTCCTTGTCGCGCATCCTGCCAGCGATAGTCTGCATTTGCGCATTCTTGCGCTCGCCAGCGGCGAAACTCTTCAATTCTTCCAGCGTGTACTCCGGCCACTGGCCGGCAAGACGCGGATAAGCGGCGGGAATTCCTGCACCCGCGCCGCCGTGGCAACCCGCGCACGCTGGTACTTTCAGCTCGGCGATACCGGCACGATAGATTTTTTGCCCCGTTTCGGCTAACGCTTTATCGCGCGCCACTGCGTTGGTTTTGGCGCGTTGAGAAAAATAATAAAGTCCCAGCGCCTTCATGTCGTCAGCCGTCAAATTGGCAGCCATGCCCTGCATGATCGCGTTCTTACGCGTGCCCGTCTTGAAGTGTTCAAGCTGCTTGGCGATATACTGTGCAGGCATGCCAGCGATATTCGGGTTGGCCGAAACGGCGCTCATGCCATCCAGACCGTGACAGGCAACGCACACCGCACCTGCGATCTGCTGGCCACGTGCCACAACGTCGGCTTTGCTGGGAGTGGCAGTCGTCGGCTCCGCTTTGGCAGGTTCCGTGTTGGCCTGCGCCAGCGTCGTACAAATTGAAAGAATTACCGTTGCCAGAATGCGTTTCATCACCAAGCCCTTGATTGTTTTATAACCGGAATATGGAACTAAACCGTGATTTTAGCTGATCGCGCCCGAAGAGGAAACCGTGGGTTTATTTGACCGCGCGACCTACGTCGCTTCCGCCCACGACCTGGAACAATTACCGCCCGATATTGGCGCTGAGGTCGCCTTTGTCGGTCGCTCAAACGCAGGCAAATCGAGCGCGATCAACACGCTCGCCAATCATAAGCGTCTCGCTTACGTGTCGAAAACACCGGGACGCACTCAACTCATTAATTTTTTTGCGTTAGGCGATGACCGTACGCTGGTCGATCTTCCCGGCTACGGCTATGCGCAAGTGCCGGCGCGGGTAAAGGCGCATTGGCAGAACGTGATGGCAGCCTACGTGAGCACGCGGCAAGCGCTGAACGGGCTGGTGTTGATCATGGATGCGCGTCATCCCTTGAAATCGCTCGACATCAAGCTGCTCGACTGGTACCTGCCGACCGGCAAACCCGTGCATTGCCTGCTCACCAAGGCGGATAAATTGTCGAAAAGCGAACAGGCGCTGACGCTGCGGGCAGTGAGGAAACAATTGGCGACCGCCGGGCACAACGCGACCGTACAGCTATTTTCATCATTGAAAAAAGAAGGCGTGGAAGAAGCGGAGCAGGTAATCGCCAAATTATTTCATGCGACGAACGGCTAAGCCATAGCGCCACGCGCAAAAAAGAAAACGGCCCGGGTAAAAGGGGTAACCCGGACCGTTGGTAAAAGCCTTAATAAAGATTAAGGCCCCCGCTCAGGGAGGAGAAGCGGGGAGGCGCGAACGCCTCACTAACTATGAACAGTGCTGCTGAAAAAAGTTCAACGCGGCGCGCATTCAACGTCACACCATGTTTTTTGCATCCATGTTGTAGACTCAATAACCTCTCTCCCCATTTCGTTTGTTAATCATGAATATTGGTCAATTTCCCCAGCGCCGCATGCGCCGTTTGCGCCGAACCGGTTTCTTGCGCGACATGGTGCGCGAGTCCTCGCTCTCATCCAGTGACTTGTTGTATCCGGTTTTCCTGCTTGACGGCAAGGGCAAACGTGAACAGGTCGTGTCGATGCCAGGTGTTGCGCGGGTGTCGCTCGATCTGCTGTTTCCGATTGTCGAAAAAGCCGCGCGGCTCGGCATTCCTGCGATTGCGTTGTTTCCGGTGATCGATAAAAAAAAGAAAACGCCGGGTGGTGAGGAGGCGTTCAACCCGAAAGGTTTGGTGCCGCGTGCGGTCGCCGAACTAAAAAAACGCTTTCCCGATGTCGGCATCATTTGCGACGTCGCACTCGACCCTTACACCAGCCACGGGCAGGATGGTGTGCTTGATGATTCTGGCTACATCCTTAACGACGCGACCGTCGCCATTCTCGAGAAGCAGGCAATTACGCAGGCCCAAGCAGGCGTTGATATTGTCGCGCCTTCGGACATGATGGATGGCCGCATCGGCGCGATTCGCAAGGCGCTTGATGCCAAAGGGCTTATTCACACCTCGATCCTCGCCTATTCGGCAAAGTACGCCAGCAGCTTTTACGGGCCGTTCCGCGATGCGGTGGGCTCGGCCGGCAATCTGGGGAAAAGCGACAAGAAAAATTACCAGATGGATCCGGGAAATTCAGATGAGGCAATGCGCGAAATCGCGCTAGATCTGCAAGAGGGCGCGGATATGGTCATGGTCAAGCCCGGCATACCGTATCTGGATGTTGTCCAGCGCGCCAAAGCCACGTTTGGCGCGCCAACGTTTGTCTATCAGGTGTCCGGCGAATACGCGATGTTGAAGGCGGCTGCGCTGAACGGCTGGCTGGACGGCGAGGCCTGCATGATGGAATCGTTGCTGGCCTTCAAGCGTGCGGGAGCCGATGGCATTCTGACTTACTTTGCGTTGGACGCGGCTGCATTGTTGGCAGACTAATGGCCGGGCGTTACGCGAGCAGCGCGAGCAGCGCTTCAATATCCGCCAATTGCGCGCGCGCGTGTTTCAGACTTCCGCGTGGATGATGCGCCGCCCGCACCGCGTGGTTCGGATAAAACGCGATCAGGATCGGAATTTCATTGAATGAAATTTCATAAATCGAAATATCGTTTGACGTATCGTTCGCTGTATGGCCGCGTGATCCCTGACTCGCGCGTTTGATGCGCGTGTCGAATGGCGTGCCAATATTCAAAAAAAACATTTCCAACTGTTTGGCGTCATCGGCGACAATTTCAAGTTCAATCGGCGAAAAACGGTTGGCCGAGCCGGTAAGCACTGCGCCAACGAGCCACGGCGAGAAACGATCAAGCCCGCGCATGACTTCAATCGCAATTTGCCGCAGCGTCCGACATTCCTGCGGTTGCGAGTCGCGTTGAAACAGCGCCTGATGGGATTTGAGCGCGGCGTCAACCTCAACATTATCCGGCATTGCCCCCTGATCCGCGATGCCCAATTGCCGCGCCGCTTTTTGCTTGGCGGCGGCGAAATCGGTGATCCCATCTTCAGCGATCAATCGCGCGGCAAGGTAGGCGATTTCGCTTCTCACGTTGCGGTGCGGGGTTTCTGCACTATCGCCGTAAGATGATCGTTTTCGCGGTTTCACTAAAAAAACGAGCGCTAAAAAATCTGATTTCTGACTTCTTCGGAAGGCTTGTTCGCCTCGCGAAGCGCGGTCGGCCCGTCGCCGACGTTACCGACGTTTTCGGCGTAGATGAATTCCATTAGTTGCCTGCCGTCTTTACCAAATTCGCCATTGAGCGGTACCATCGCGACCCCGGCAGGCGGCTCAAACGGTCGCTCTTTGACGCCTTTGAGTGCTTTGGCCATGTAATACATCCACATCGGAAGCGACGCGCCGCCACCGGTCTCGGCCTCACCCAGCGAGGCGGGGTTGTCGTAGCCAATCCAGGTGATTGCGACGAGGTCAGGATTAAATCCGGCAAACCATGCATCGAGACTGTCGTTGGTGGTGCCCGTTTTGCCCGAAAGGTCATTGCGTCCCAGGGACATCGCGCGCGCCGCAGTGCCATAGCGAACCACATCGCGCAATAGACTGGTCATGATAAATGCATTGCGCGGGTCGATAACGCGTTCCGCAGATTTCACGCTCGCGTCGGGCTTGGCGTTATCGGTGCCCGCGCTTTCGGGTGAAGCTTCAAACAGGATCCCGCCTTTGTCATCGGTAATCCTGGTAATGAAGTACGGTTTGATGCGATAGCCGCCATTGGCAAATACCGAATACGCGCCTGCCATTTGCAGCGGCGTGGTCGAGCCAGCACCCAACGCCATTGTGAGATAAGCGGGATGTTGTTTCGGGTCGAAGCCGAATCGACTGATGTAGTCCTGCGCATAGTTTGGGCCAATTGCCTGCAATACGCGAATGGACACCATATTTTTGGACTTTGCGAGCGCCTGCCGCAATCGCATCGGGCCTTCGTATTTGCTATCGTAGTTTTTTGGTTCCCAAATCTGCCCACCGTTACGACCGGGATCAAAAACTACCGGCGCGTCGTTCACGACAGTTGCCGGCGTAAAGCCTTTTTCCAGCGCGGCGGAGTAAACGAAAGGCTTGAAACTCGAACCCGGTTGCCGCAAGGCTTGTGTGACGTGGTTGAATTTATTGGCGGTGAAATCAAATCCGCCCACCAACGCCCGGATCGCGCCGTTCGCCGGATCAAGCGACACCAATGCCGCCTCCACTCTTGGCAATTGGGCGACTGACCATTGCAATTTTTCGTCAGGTGCCAAACGGACGAGGGAGCCGCGCACCGGCTTCAAGGCAGATGTTTTGTCGGCCAGTGCACGCGAGACAAATTTCAATGCGTCGCCGGTGAGTGTGACGGTATCGCCGCGCTTGGTGTAAGCGATCACTTGCTTGGAATCGACTGCCATCACAACCGCTGGCATCAGGTCGCCGATAATTTCTTTCTCTTGTAGCGCCTCCTCGGCCGCCTCTTCAGCCTCGTCTTTATCGGCGGGCAAGGTGATCGAGCCTTCAGGCCCGCGATAGCCGTGCCGCCGATCATATTCGAGGACACCTTTGCGGAGCGCTGCCAAGGCTGCTTCCTGGTCACCCTTGCGAATGGTGGTGTAGACGCGAATACCGCTCACATAGGATTTTTCGCCGTATTGCTCAAATACTTCTTGGCGGGTCATTTCCGCGACATATTCGGCATTGACCGCATACATCTGGCGTTCACGGTTAAATTTCAACACCTCCGCTTTGGCCGTTTTCACTCCCTCATCGTTCAAATAATCAAGCTCATTCATGCGCCGCAACACGTATTGTTGTCGCAGCGTTGCGCGTTTTACGTTGTTGAACGGGTTATACAGCGACGGAGCCTTCGGTATTCCCGCCAGCATGGCAGCCTCGGCAGGGCTAAGTTGTGTGACGTCCTTGTTGTAATAGACGCGGCTGGCGGCTGCGAAACCGAATGCGCGATTGCCCAAAAAAATATGGTTAAGATAAATTTCTAAAATCTGGTCTTTAGATAAACTCTTTTCAATTTTGAAAGCGAGTAGCCACTCTGAAATTTTGCGGGTCAGCGTTTGCTCATTACTTAAGAAGAAATTGCGCGCGACCTGCTGCGTGATTGTCGATGCACCGCCCTTGATCTTGCCTGCCAAAATGTTCGTCCCTGCGGCTCGCACCAGCCCCAGATAATCGACGCCACCATGCTGGTAAAAACGTTCATCTTCGGCTGCAATTACCGCCTGTTTCATCACCGCCGGAAAATCCTGTACGCGGACGAATGAACGTTTTTCCTCGCCAAATTCACCGATGACATCGCCCTCGACCGTAAACACCCGCAACGGTAATTTCGGTCTGTAATCGGTGACGGCGTCGATTGACGGCAGGTTGGGATACAACAAGACCACCGTCAACAAGACGATCCCGACCGCCACCAGTGCCAGCGACGTCAATAGAATAAGGGGGTAAAACCACCAGCGTAAGGTCATAATTGCCTGTCGATTCGAGCGTTACAACTTACATTATATCGGGGCGGCACGAACAATCTTGCTTGCCAATACCAACCATAATGGGACAGCATGCTGACAAGATAATGGCAGCCCAAGCGTTTTGGAGACAATTAAAGCTTTTTCGAGGTTCAAAAGAAATTGCTTTACACGTCCTAAGGTTGTTGCTAGCATTTAATGTAATTTGTGCGTTGTAAGCTGTAAGTACTCAATACAATAGGGGCAGTTCAACCACCATGCTTAAAGAAAAGCTGGCAAACCAGTTTGATTTCTTGCGCGCTACAACGCCACCACTTATCGGGGTCGACATCAGTTCGTCCTACATCAAGATGGTTGAATTAGCGGAGGCAGGCAAGGGAATTTATCGCGTAGAGCGCTACGTGATTGAACCATTGCCGAAAGATACGATCACCGATGGCAATGTCGCCAATATCGAGGCGGCCGGCGACGTGATGCGACGCGCGCACAAACAAATGGCAACACGCATCAAGAACATCGCTTTGGCACTCCCCTCGGCCGCTGTTATTACGAAAAAGGTCAATCTGAATGGTAATCAGCGCGAAGAGGACATGGAGTACCAAGTGCAGTCCGAGGCCAATCAATACATACCGTTCAGTCTGGACGAGGTAAATCTCGATTTTCAGGTGCTGGGGCCTGCCGCCAACAGCGAAGAAGAAGTCGAAGTTTTGATCGCCGCATCACGCAAGGAGA
This sequence comes from Betaproteobacteria bacterium, assembly GCA_031370095.1. Taxonomy (GTDB): domain Bacteria; phylum Pseudomonadota; class Gammaproteobacteria; order Burkholderiales; family Usitatibacteraceae; genus UKL13-2. Next base: position 15,644 of record JANMPY010000217.1, on the reverse strand, counting down.
AAATCGAAGATCGCGTTGCGGTCGCTGAGGCAGCCGGCTTGAAGACGACGGTAATGGATGTCGAATCCTACGCAGCACTTGCGGCATTCGAGATGATCCTCGGCAGCGCCTCCGGCATCGAAGCAAAAGACGTGACCGCGATCATCGACATCGGCGCGCAGTCCACCCGCGTCATCGTCATGCATGAAGAGCAACAGGTCTATTCGCGCGAGCAGCAACTAGGCGGCTACCAGCTAACTCAGGATATTTCCCGGCAATTCGGCATGCCGGCCGAAGAGGCGGAAGTCGCCAAGAAATCAGGCGGGCTTCCCGATAATTACGGGCCCGACGTGTTGCAACCGTTCAACGAAAAAATCGTGCTGGAAATTTCCCGCGCCCTGCAATTTTTCTTCACTTCCACACAATTCAACAAAGTCGACCACATTCTGCTTTCCGGTGGCTGCGCGATGCTGGATGGACTGGAAGAAATGGTCGCTCAGCGAACCCAAGTGCATACCGTTGTCGCGAATCCTTTCGCCAACATGGCGCTCTCTTCGAAAGTAAAACCCCGACAACTGACCATAGACGCGCCCGCATTGATGGTCGCGTGTGGGCTCGCAATGCGAAGGTTTGATCCCGCATGATCCGCATTAACCTACTCCCGCACCGCGAAGAAAAACGCAAAGCGCGGCAAAAACAGTTTGGGATTTTGGCGGGTCTGGCTGCAGTCGTCGGTCTTGCCATCGCTGGTCTGCTCTGGGTCGTTTTCGATGCACAAATTACCAACCAGCAAGGCCGCAACAAATATCTCACCGCCGAAATCGCCAATCTCGACAAACAAATTGAGGAAATCAAACGGATTCGCGAAGAAACCGCCTCGTTACTGGCGAAAAAACAGGTCGTGGAAGGTCTCCAAAGCTATCGCTCCGAACCAGTCTATTTATTGGATCAACTATTGCGCCAGCTACCAGAGGGCTTGTATCTCAAGTCGATCAAACAAACCGGGGTAAAGTTAAGCGTCAGCGGCTACGCGCAGTCGAATGCACGCGTTTCGGCATTTATGCGAAATATCGAAGCGTCGCCTTATCTCGGCAATCCTAATCTGATTGAAATTAAAGCAGTCACATTAAATACGCAACGCGCCAACGAATTCATCCTTGATTTCGTCATTAAACGCGTGAAGGCCGATGATGGCAAAGGCTCACCCAAGGGTGCCAATCCCGCCAAGCCTGCGGAAAGAAAACCATGAACAAGTGGCTCGATGAGCTCAAGCAGTTAGATACGAAAAATCCCGGCGGCTGGCCGTGGCCGTTCAAGCTTGCGGCAATGCTGCTGATTTTTATACTGATTCTAGTCGCGGGTTTTTTTCTGTTGTATCAGTCACAGCTTGAAAGCTTGGATAAGGAAGAGAAAAAAGAAGTTGACCTTAAAACCGTTTTTGTAGAAAAGAAAAAACTGGCAGTCAATCTTGAGGCCTATCAACAACAGCGCGCAGAGATCGAGCAATCGTTTGGTGCTTTGCTTAAACAGCTACCGACTCGATCCGAAATGGATGCATTGCTCATCGACATCAACCAAGCCGGATTGGGCCGTGGATTACAGTTTGATTTGTTCAAGCCTGCACCAACCGAGAACGTGACCGAGTTTTACGCCGAGCGTCCGATCAATTTGAAGGTCAATGGCAACTATCATGATCTGGGCGCGTTTGCGAGTGACATCTCCAAGCTTCCCAGAATCGTGTTGTTAAATGATTTGAATATCGTGACCGGCAAAGATGGCGTTTTGTCGATGGATGCGGTCGCGAAGACGTACCGCTATCTCGACCCAGAGGAAATTGCGGCTCAACGGAAGACTGCCAAAGCGGCAGCGAAACCGGGAGCCAAGTGATGAATCGAGCCGCAAAATTTGCTTATCTATTGGTGCCTGCTCTTATGCTTTTCGGGTGCGGTGAAGGATTTTCGGATTTGCGTACTTTCGTCAAAGAATCTGACAAGAACGTGACGCGAAAAATTGAGCCGCTGCCGCAGGTTAAACCGTTTGCGCCGTTTGCCTATGAAGGTTTTGATCTGCCGGATCCTTTCAAGCCACGCAAATTAGCGGTCAAGCAAAATGAAGGTGCTGGCGGTGGTTTGGCACCGGATTTGAATCGTCGCAAAGAGCCGCTTGAGGCTTTCCCGCTTGAGCAATTGAAAATGGTCGGTACCCTTACGCAATTAGGCGCGACCTATGCTCTGGTAAAGGCAGACAAGACGTTATATCGGGTCAAAAAAGGCAACTATCTCGGGCAGAATTTTGGGCTGATCACCGAGATCAACGATACAGAAGTGAAACTCAAAGAAATCGTACAAGACACCGCCGGAGACTGGTCAGAACGCCAAAGCGTGCTGCCCTTGCTCGAAGGAACTGGGAGGTAACAAGTGAGCCATACCGATCTAGATCAAACCATGTTGGGCGCTCGCGCGTCCGGGACGGTATTTCGCCTGTTTTCTGGCTTCACCGCACTAGTGGGGGTGCTTTTTAGCTTAAGCGGTGTCGCCCAAACGGGCCAGCCAAATTTGCTTGAATCCATCAATACCTCCTCGCTGCAAGGCGGCAAGGTGATCGTTCGCGCGAATTTCAGGGATGCGCTAACAGCCGTGCCGCCTGGTTTCACCGTGACCAATCCGGCGCGCATTGCACTGGATTTGCCCAACGTCGTCAATGCCCTGGGCAAAAATACCGTTGAGATCGGTGAAGGCGATGTACGTTCGGTGAGCGTTGTTGAGAGTGGGGGTCGCACGCGCATGGTGGTCAATCTGACCCGCAGTTTGACGTACGCGACATCACTGGAAGGGAAATCGCTGGTCATTACCATCGACGGCGGACTGCCGAGTGTGGCAAAAGACACGACGCAAACGACCAAATTCGCCGAAAGCACACCCGCATCAAGCGAACTAAAATTCAGCATCCGCGACGTTGATTTCCGGCGCGGCGCAAACGGCGAGGGTCGTATTATTGTCGATCTGTCCTCACCCAGCACTGGTATCGATATCCGGCTGCAAGGTAAAAATGTCATCGTCGACTTTATCAACACCACTGCGCCGCGTAATCTCTTGCGTCGCCTGGATGTGCTCGATTTTGCAACGCCTGTTCGCCTCGTCGACCTGGTCAGCCAGGGCCCCAACACACGCATGCTCATCGAGCCAAAAGGGCTCTGGGAATATTCGGCTTACCAAACCGATACACAATTTATCGTCGAAGTGAAACAGCTCAAGGAAGACCCGAATAAATTGGTGCAGGGTGTGGGCTACAACGGCGAAAAATTATCGTTGAATTTTCAAAACGTGGAAGTCCGCGCGGTATTGCAAGTCATCGCCGATTTCACCGGCCTAAACATCATCACCAGCGACACCGTAGGCGGCAGTCTCACACTGCGGTTAAAAGACGTGCCTTGGGATCAGGCGCTCGACATCATCCTTCAAGCCAAGGGATTGTCTAAACGCAAAAGCGGCAACGTCGTGCTGATTGCGCCATCCGATGAGCTTGCGACCAAAGAGAAATTGGCACTTGAGGCGAGCCAGCAGATCTCCGAGCTAGAGCCGCTTCGCACTGAGAGCTTTCAATTGTCGTACGCAAAGGCGAGCGACGCGCAAAGCTTGATCACCAACAAAGACCAAAACATACTTTCCAAGCGCGGACGAGCCAATTCTGACATTCGCACCAACACGCTTTTCGTTAATGACACGCCGACCAAGCTCGACGAAGTTAGAAAGCTGCTCGCCCAACTCGATGTGCCGGTACGTCAGGTCATGATCGAGGCACGCATCGTTATTGCCGATGACAAGTGGGGCTCGCAACTCGGTGCGAAATTTAATCTGGCAGCAGGTGCCACCAGAAACGGTCGTAATATCGGTGTCGCGGGAAATATTGACAATGCGCATAACATAGCAACCGGCATCAGACCGAACAATGCAGACACACCGATCGCCATTAACCTGCCGGTAGCTGGCGCGGCTGGCTCGCTGGGCATCAATATTCTCAATGTCGCCAACGGCAATCTAATTGAGCTTGAATTGTCAGCCCTGGAGTCGGATGGTCGAGGCAAAGTCGTCTCGAACCCGCGCATCATCGCGCCGGATAAAAAGAAAGCCACCATCACGCAAGGTACGGAAATACCCTACGCGACACAGTCGTCGAGCGGCGGTACCACCATCCAATTTAAGCCCGCAGTCCTGTCGCTAGACGTGACGCCGCAAATTACACCCGATGACAAGATAATCATGGAGTTGGAAATCAGGAAAGATTCGGTCGGCCAGATTTTTGGCGGTATCCCGTCGATCGATACCAAAACCGTGAAAACTTCCGTACTGGTAGATAACGGCGAAACAGCAGTACTGGGCGGCATTTTTGAAACTGTCACCCGTACCGACGTCACGAAGGTGCCGTTGCTGGGCGACATTCCGTTTCTGGGTAATTTATTCAAGCGCACCCAACGCCAGCAGGATAAAACAGAGCTGCTGATTTTTATCACACCGCGCATCATCAAGGATCAGCTCAACGTCCGTTGATTTTTGCGCTGACCTTGTAGTCGCCGTTCATCAGCCCGCTCATTTCGCATTCACCCGGGGCGCTCGCAAGAGTGCCCCGTTTTTGTTTTATACGTGATTGTTTTGTTGTACCCGATTGTCATCTGCTTTAACCATGCCTTCAACGCCCGAAAAAAAACGCAATATCTATTTAGTCGGCATGCCCGGCTCCGGCAAGAGCACCATCGGACGCGCGCTGGCCAAGTACCTTCGCCTGACCTTTGTCGATGCAGATCACGCGCTCACCGCGCGTACCGGCGTGGCTATTGCCACCATTTTTGAACTGGAGGGTGAGGCCGGATTTCGCCAACGTGAGAGCGCGCTGATCAATGAATTGAGTCAACGCGCCGATATTCTGGTGGCGACCGGCGGGGGATCTGTTTTGCTGGGAGAAAATCGTGCGCTGATGCGCGCAACCGGCGTGGTGGTGTATCTTCGCGCCAAACTCGACGATCTCTGGGCACGAACCCAGCATGACACCAAGCGGCCCTTGCTGCGTGCAGAAAATCCGCGCGGTGTCCTTGCGTCACTTCTCGACATGCGCGAGCCGCTGTACGCCGAAATCGCCGATTTGGTCGTCGATACCGCGGGCTACCCAAAGGTCACGCGCCTCGCGCAGGACATTGCCGGGCGACTGGTGCAAAATCACCTCTGGGAAACTCCCGCACCACCTCCATGACGACCACCATGACCATAGATGCACCAACCGCGACGACGCTGCAGGTTTCTCTCGGCGAGCGCAGTTACCCAATCCTGATTGGCGCGGCGCTGCTTGCCGACGTGAGAAGTCTGCTGCCTTATTTGCCTGCGCCGCGCGTGGCTCTCGTCACCAACGAAACTCTCTTTCCGCTTTACGGTGACGCGCTCGCCAGCGCGCTGCGGGCTCACGGCGTTGAGGTGCTGTCGATTTGTCTGCCCGATGGTGAGCGCTTCAAAGACTGGCCCGCGTTAAATCTCATATTTGATGCCTTGCTCGAGCATGCCTGTGATCGCAAAACCACGCTCATCGCCTTAGGCGGTGGCGTGATCGGAGACATTGCCGGTTTCGCTGCAGCGACCTACCAGCGCGGTGTGCCGTTCATTCAAATTCCAACGACGCTATTGGCACAAGTCGATTCAAGCGTTGGCGGCAAGACCGCGATCAATCACCCGCGCGGCAAAAACATGATCGGCGCTTTTTATCAGCCGCTGCTGGTGCTCGCCGATACCGATACATTGAAAACGCTGCCTGATCGTGAGTATCGATCCGGTCTCGCTGAAGTGATCAAATACGGCATCGGCCTTGACGCCGCATTTTTTGATTGGCTGGAGTCCAACATCGACGCGCTCAACCGCCGCGACCCAAATGCGTTGGCCTACGCGATCAAACGCTCCTGCGAAATCAAGGCGCAAGTGGTCGCCGCTGATGAACGCGAAACCGCCAAAGAAGGCGGTCGCGCGCTGCTTAATCTCGGCCATACGTTCGGCCACGCGATCGAGACTGCGCTGGGTTACGGCTTGTGGTTGCACGGCGAGGCGGTCGCGTGCGGCATGGTGCTGGCCACAAGGCTCTCGCATCAACTGGGGTTTCTCGACGCGACGGCGCAGCGCCGTATCACTGCGCTCATCGCATCCGCTGCATTGCCGATCACGAGCCCGAACATCGCGACCGACGTGATGCTTGAACACATGAACCGGGACAAAAAAAATGAGGGCGGTGCAGTGCGATTGATTCTGCTGAAAGCTGTCGGCGCGTCCGTCGTCGACGCGACCGTGAGCACCGCACGCATTCGCGTTTTTCTGGATGCGCAGACAGCATCGGGCTCGCTAGGCTGATAGAAATTTCTACAGGCGCAGATCAAGCACTGGCGGGGCGTTTCAAGGCATTATGTTCTGCAAAGCCTATGGACACTGCTTCTAGCTAATATTGCTCAATGCAACTTTTCATCCCGCAACGAGTCCGATTAATTAGGAGTAGTATTATTTTCTCCTTCTGCCAGTCGTTGAAAGGAATAACCATGACACGATATTTACGCTTCATATTGGTCGCATCGAGCGCTGCCTTTAGCTTTGCCGCGAGCAACGCGATCGCGACCGTAACGGTCACCTTCACCCAGCCGGAACGCTACGCCGATATGCCGTTCGCGTCCTGGGACAAAGAGCGCGTGATGAAAGATCTGCGCGGGCATTTCGACAAACTCGGTGCCACCCTGCCACAGGGTCAGGATCTGAAGGTCGAGGTGCAGGACATCGATTTGGCCGGACGAATCGAGCCCAACACGCGTTTGGGCCATGACATCCGCGTCTTGAAAGGTGGTGCGGACTGGCCAATGATTCAGTTGCGTTATAGCGTTGAAGCCGACGGTAAGGTGCTCAAGAGCGGCGACGAACGCGTGTCTGACATGACTTACCTCAATCATGGCACGCATCTCAATCGCTATTCCGCCAACGAGCCGCTTCGCTATGAAAAACGCATGCTCGACGAATGGTTCAAGACGGTGTTGAAGCAATAGCTTTCACAAAGTGAAATTAAATAAAAACGGCGAATTTTTTCGCCGTTTTTATTTGTAGCCGTACCAAGCTGGTTCAACGCGCGCCGCGACCGTAAAAAACATTACGCTCCATCGGTAAACACCGAACGATAGCTCGTGTATCCCGAGATGAATGCCAGCGGTACCACCACGAGCAGGCCGAGCCCAAACGGAATGGCGGCGATCAAAAACAGCAATAGCAGCGGCACGTCGTAAACGAGAAACGGTAACCAATTTTTGATACAGGCGATGAAGCTTACCTTGAGCGCCTTCGTCGGCGACTCATTGTGAAAATAAACCAGCGCGGGTGCGAACCATAACGCCGCCATTAGCGGAGCGATGAGCGCCAGACCGAGCAGCACGATAATCAATGCGCCCATCAACGCAGTGACGTCGGGCATGTCGCCCGACATGACTGCGCCAAGTAAACCGCTCGATGCAAAGCCGACCGCGAGCGCAATAATGACGAACAACGTAATCGCGAGCAAACCGGCCGCATAAAAAGCGCCCAGCACAAATAGCGGCGCGGGTTTGCCCTTTAGCCCGGCGAACAAATGGTCGAGCTGAAGCGTTTCGCCATGCGCCACTGCGGTAGCACCCGCCAGCCAGCCAGCCGTGATGACACCATAAAGCAAAAACCCAATCAACGTGCCGACCACCGGCACGAATGCAAGCACCAGCATAAACACCGCATACAGCACCACCATCACAATCCACATCACCGGTGCCGCGACAAACAGCCGCCACGCCGCGACCAGCCATTCCAGACCCTCACCTGCTGTGACGGTGCGGCCATCAGGGATATAGGCCGCTACGGCGCTCTCCGTGGCTTCCAATGGCGTAGTTGCGGTCGTCTCTGCTGGCCGGTAGGGATTGAATTTCTTTTCGCTCGGCGTTTCCATATTTATTTTCTCCACTGTGACGCGTAGTTGATTGTAGCAAGCACGCGTGGCCGCGCAAAGAAACCATTCGCCGTCGCAAAACACGCCTTCAAATGTCAACAATCCGCCGGAATATCGCCGCCAGCGCCGGTTCGGTCGCCATTTTGTTCACTTCGTCGCAATCCATTTGAGTGCTGCGATGCCCGCGCATAAAGTGACGACATCAACCAACGCAGCACCACTCAACCACCAAGGAGCAAGATCATGAAAAGCCAATTCACCACCAATCTTAAAGACAACGTCGCCTCCGCAATTCTCCTGACCGCCACCTTCGTCGCCATCGTCGGCGGCATCGTCACCAGCAACAACGCGCACGCCGACAAAGCCGTGCAAATGGAAACACAAATCATGGAAACCATCGTCGTCACCGCACCGCGCATTGCGCAAATTGTGAAAATGGATGCGATCATCGTCACCGCATCGCGTCACGCCGATCCAGTCGCCAATTTCCTGGTTGCTACAAAATAATTACAGATCGCAGCCGCCACATTCGCGAATTTTTCGCACGGCAACCGGGAGAAAATAATGATCGATCATCAGCAGAGAGGCATTCGAACAAACTTGAAACTCTAGCACTGGCGTGGTTCACAGACCGAAAAGCCGCCACGAGGCGCTCCAGTACTAGAGTTTCAATATTTAATTTCAAACACTACGCGGCGAACTTCGGTTCGCCGTTTTTGTTTGCGCTGCCATCAGGCCAAAGCACAGCCATCGCTTGCGGCGATCCAGCGCTGACCGTACCATGTGCATCAGCAGCCGGATCAAAATAAATTTCAGGAAATCGATATGAGCCAACGCTTGAGCAGAGATGAATACGACGCACTCGAACAAGTAAAAAATGCACCCAAGCCCGGCAAGACCGCCAAGCCCAGCGCCTGCATCGCCAGAAACGCAAAACATCTGGTCGGCATCAAATTTTTAATCTCGAAAAAAGACGGCAGTTATGCGTTAACCGAGAAAGGCGCTGAAGCGCTGTTCATCAAAGATTGCATTGCAGGCTTACGCGCACTGAGTGTCGATGCGGAGTCAACGCTTGACGCAACGGTCGCCACTTTCCTCGGCAGAAAAGGCCATATCATTGCCACCGCGACGGTGGGCCATTTTGCAATCACGGCGAAGGGGCGCGAATGCCTCGCCGACATTGCGCTCAATGGTTGAACGCGCTGGCAACGCGGCGCACCGACCGAGTCGCGCGATAAAATTTGCGGGAACAAGATCATCGATGCCGCACTCGTCTGCGCGCATCCACAAAATGCGCCAATGATCACGCACACGCACGTAGGTTGCGCGTGCGACCGGCGTGATCGTCTTTACCGTCGCGTTTTTCCAGTGCGGCCGCAGCTCGCTGATGTCGACGATTTGGTTAATGACGCGAAAGCCAGGATTCAGCCGCTCGCGTATATGTAGCGGCGGGCGCTCGCGCTAGAGCCATGCGCTGATCGTTGCCTCGATTTTTTCGGTTTCCATTGGGTTGAATGTCATGCCGGAAATGTAATGTAGCACCGCGCGCAATGCGCCGCGTGACGCCACGCCACGCGATGCGTGATCGATGCTGCAGGGCGGTGCCAAAATTGCCCAACCCGCGCAACGCAACGGCGGATTTCACCCTGAACGCCGCGCCAGCTTTAGCGTTTGGCGCCTGCATCAAGACGCGCCGTGCAATCAAGAACGCCGTAAACCGGCCTCCATATGCGTTTCGCGGATCATTCTCGCCAACTCGTCGCAACCCGATTGAGACCGCATGCGCACCTCCGTAAAGTTTATTCATCAACAACGTAACACCCAGCCACGACCTTCAGGAGATGCACATGAAAACAACATTCACCAGCAGCAACAAAGACAACGTCGCCATCGCCACCATCCTCGCTACCGGACTAATCGTGCTAACGACTGGATTGTTCAACAGCAACGCGACCGTCGCCAACCCCAGCCATAACGCCGACGCCGTTGTGCAAACGATGGGTGCGATTGTCGTCACCGCCACGCGTCTGCCAGTTGTCACGCTTGATACGATGGTCGTGACTGCATCGCGCAAAACCAACCAGGTGTAATGCCTGTTGTCGGCACCGCCGCAATTGGTGTAGCTAAAAAAATAACAAAGACAACATGAAACCAAATCTGAAGCCCCTTTTTTTTAATGCCGACCGACAACTGCGCAACGGCTGGTGGATACTTATTTTCATCGGATTTATCGTCCTCACGCGCTTTGCGTACAAGCCACTGAGCCACGGCCTGAAAGACCTGGAGCTTGCCAAGCTCTTGCTTGAGCCGGCGGCGTTTCTGTTCACGCTACTGGCGACGTGGGCTTGCACCCGGCTGCGCAGGGAGCCTTTGTCGAGTGTCGGCTACCTGATGGATCGGCGCTGGTTTAGCGAGATAGTCTGGGGCACGCTATGGGGCATTGGCACGGCACTGGTGGTCGTCGGCATGATCTGGGCCATCGGCGGCGTACGTTTTGAATTGAACCCGGCGCGCAGCGTTGGCACGCTGATGACCGGACTCTATATCCTCCTGTTTGCGGCGCTGATGGAAGAAAATCTCTATCGGGGCTTTATCTTCCAACGACTACTGGACGGCATCGGTATCTGGCCTGCGCAAATCGCGATAGCATCATTATTCGCAATGCTTCATTGGGGCAATCCGGGCATGCAGGGCAGCACTGAAATCGTGGCGACACTGGATTTATTTTTGGGTGCGGTGTTACTGGGGCTCGCTTACCTGCGCACCCGCAGTCTGGCCCTGCCCGTTGGCCTGCATCTTGGCTGGAACTGGACTCAGGGCAACGTCTTGGGCTTTCACGTGAGCGGCTTTGATCATGTCGGCTGGTTGCAGCCCGTATTTCTGGGGCAGGCAGAGTGGCTCACCGGCGGCGCTTTCGGCCCCGAGGCCAGCATTTTCAGCCCGCTGGTAAGTCTCCTCATGATTGTGTTGCTGTGGCGGTGGAAAGGCTCTGTCGCCGCACCAGCTGCGGCCTAATTCAGGCGTTGGAAATAATTAAGCTTCCCACCGCTTCAGGTTTAAAAATTCACGACGCGTTTTCGGCCCGTGCGTGACAAAGGTGGGGTCAGGCTGGTCGCGGTACTGTTCACGCTCATGTGCAACTTTGTCGCCTTTGAGATGTTTGCTCAGCACATCGGCCGGTACCGGATAAATTTTTAACGCATTCAAACCGAACACCTTGGCGCGAAGTTCTTTGGTGATCTGCGGATAATTGAATTTGTCGCGCAATGTTGGTGCAATCTGGAACGTGCGAAACGCCTGTATCTGATCCTGCGGCGAGCCGTACCAGATCGAATCGGTTCCCCACAGCACGTTGCCTTCGCCGCAATATTTGAATAATTTCCCCAGCGCGTGTGCAGCAGAATCAGGATTGCGCATCAATAGCCGCCATGTGGAACCGAGTTCGGCGAACACATTTGAACCCGGTGCGACCCCGTTCTTGATCAGGCTCGTCACCAGCGCATCGATACCATCGGTGCGCTTTTCATCGTACGGCCCCTCGACGCTATCGGCCACAAAGCCCGAGTGATAAATCAGGAAGTTCACGTGCGGATAGCGCTTAGCCACGCGGCCCACATCCACGCACGTTGAATGCTCATACGACCGCTGGCCGAACGCCAGACCCTTGTGTATTGCGATATTGCGGATACCAAGTTTGACGGCCTTGTCGATGAACTTGAGTCCGATCTCGTCATCGAGAAAGAATCCTTTGCCATCGGGCCCCCATTGCGTATAAGTCTTCCATGCGGCGATCTTGTGGCGCGCCGCCATTTCGTCCATCGCGTCCAGATCACCCGGCGAATTCGGATTGACGCGACCGTGAATGTACAAGCGATGCGTGCCATCGAGTTTCTCGACAATTCTCGACGTGGCAGCCGCCTCTTCAATCGTCAGCGGTTCATCCAGACGCGTGGACGGCACAAATGACAGCACCATCAGGTCGGTGTCTGAATCCATGAATACATCTTTGATGAATTCATCCTGCCCGATGCAGTTCAGATAATCCATTTCACCCGTGCCCTTCGTCGGCCCGCATGATTGCGTTTTAGGCATGCGTAACGGGCGCGCGGTCGGCGGCAGTCGTTTGGTCCACGCGCCGGTCGGGTTCACAAAATGCCCTTGCACATCAAAAATAAATTCGTTGCCATCCACAGCCGAGCGCGCCGCGACAATATCGAGCGCGGCAGTTTTGTCGAGCTCGAAGTAACCACCGCGCTTGCCCTGCTGCGCGTAAGCCGCATTCATGCCCAGCAATGAGCCCGCAACGCCGCAGGCTGAAACCAAAAAGCTGCGACGATCAAGCCCCAGCCGTTTTGCGTTCACGTTGGCGGTCTCGTGCGCAAGAAAATTTGCGTGGTGATGCACAGCTTCGAGCGGAATCGGCTCGTATTCACCGTTGGATGACGCATCAAGCTTGACCGGCAAACGCAAACCTTCGGGATCGTGGCGATATTTCATCGGAAGCCTCCATGAGTTGATGAATTAGTCTATGCGAGATGGAAATTGGCTGCTGGCGCGCACATCACAAGCCGTTGTGTGACGGCAGAAGATGAAGATCATCCGCGTTTTTTGCGTTTCGCGCGCCGTTTTGTGCAGTTGGTCGCAAACCGTTTGAGGCTTCGTACACGTCACCGTAAAGTTTAGTCATCAACAACGAAACACCCACCACCGACACAACGAAACACCCACCACCGACCCCAAGGAGAACCACATGAAAACAGCATTCACCAGCAACAACAAAGACAACATCGCCATCACCACACTTATCGCCGTCAGCCTGTTCGCCATCGCGAGCGGCCTGTTCAGCAGCAACAAAGCTGTTGCAAACGAAGCAGACACCGTACAACGGCTCGACACCATCGTCGTCACCGCATCACGCGTACCCGTCGCAATCCTCGACACGGTGGTTGTGACCGCCTCGCGCAAGAACGACCGCGCGTAAAGACGCATCCTGAAGGGTCGGATAAAACGGTGAAGTGAGTGAAGCAAGCGTGAGGCAACAATTTGCGCAGCGTAAAAGCAAAACGGCGGACTTTAGTCCGCCGTTTTGCTTTTGGTGATACCTAGCGAATCTTGTACGCCGCCAGCTCTTGCTGCACCACGGTACGCAATTCAGTCACTAATGACTGTCTTTCAACCGCCCGCCGAAGCGTGTCGTTAATCAGCGTCTGATAGCCGCGATCACCGGCCATCGTTTTGAAATGCTCGATGATTACTACGTCGAGCATGATGCTGATGCGTTTTTTCCCGAGCACTTCGCCCAATTGCGCGCGTGCGGCTTTTTGCCATTCGGCTTTGTTGACTTCCTTGCCGGCGACGCGATACTTGGCATCCTTGAAGAACTCGCGTGTCAGCGGTGGTGCCTCGTTCGGGTCAGTAGCTGGCGATGTTTTCGTATTAGAAGTCCGTTTCATTTTGGTCGCTTGTCTCATTGAAATAATGCGAACGCGTCGTCGCGTTCCACATGTACGATAAGCACGACAATGGCATCGGGCATCCCCACCGCAATCATTCGTTGTTCGTCATAGTCGAACCGCGTATCCGGTTGCTCTACGATGACGCCATCAAACACACGGTGTGCATCCGCCAGTCCAAGCCTGTTTAGCAAGATTCGATTTCCGTTTTGCCTCGTCACAAGTAAATCGCATCAATGTATTATATGCATACGATAATATGCATAACAAGAAAAACAGAAACCCGCATAGTCTAGTATTGGAGAGGTGTTCAGAGGCATTTCGGCCTGTAATGCTTATGGATAATAAGAGTTGTCGTGGTTATGCTGAGAAAACGTGGCTGTCCCCGAGTGTTCTTTGCTATTGTTCTTTGGCATCAATTAAAGTAGTTGCGTTCATTCTATGATGAGCTTATGATAGTTTATTATTTTTTGATAACTACAGTAACTTACGTATAAATGGATCCTAGAACAAACCCATATGCGCCTGGTGCGGGAACGCTGCCGCCAGAACTTGCCGGTCGCGATGAAATCATTGAGAAAGCCGCAATCGCGCTAGATCGCTTTCGCGAAGGTCTGCCTGCGCGGAGTTTGCTACTTGTCGGGTTGCGTGGTGTTGGAAAAACCGTACTGTTGACACGTATCTCACAAGAATCCGAAGCGCGAGGGTTTGTGGTCGTCAACATCGAGGCACCTGAAAAACGATCATTGCCCGCTTTGTTGATTCCCCCGCTGCGTGCCGCGCTATTGAAGCTCGACAGGATGGCAGCGGCAGGAAATCTGGCGAAAAAAGCGCTACGTGCACTCGGGGGTTTTGTTGGTGCCATGAAGCTGAAATACCAAGACATCGAATTCGGCGTGGATTTGGGTGATGAGCCAGGTACTGCCGACAGCGGTGACCTGGAACACGACCTCATCGACATTTTTCTCGAGGTTGGGCGCGCCGCCAAAGAGAAAGGTACTGCCGTTGTCTTTTTCATCGACGAATTGCAATATGTCGAGGAAGAGCAATTTGCGTCGCTCATTACGGCATTGCACAGATGCGCGCAAAACCAACTACCGATCGCGCTAATAGGCGCCGGGCTGCCGCAACTTGTGGGAAAGGCAGGGCGTGCGAAGTCGTACGCCGAAAGGCTCTTTGAGTATCCCGAAATCGGGCCGCTAAAAGACTCAGAAGCGCGCAAGGCGCTAGTCGCACCAGCAGAAAAAAAAGGGGTTGCATTCGAAGAAGGTGCGCTTGTGGAAATTCTTGCGCAAACCAAGGCGTATCCGTACTTCATTCAGGAATGGGGGAAGCACAGTTGGCAATGTGCAAAGCAGTCTCCCATCACGCGCGCTGATTCCATCGCCGCGACTGATTTGGCGATCAACGAGCTTGACGCGAGTTTTTTCAGAGTGCGATTTGACCGCCTTACTCCATCGGAAAAAAGATACTTATGCGCGATGGCGCAACTTGGGCCCGGTCCGCACAGATCCGGCGATATAGCGCATTTACTTAATAGAGTGGTGACGAATGTCGCACCGACGCGCTCATCTTTAATCAAAAAGGGGATGATCTACAGTCCTTCTCATGGCGACAACAGTTTTACAGTTCCCTTGTTTGATACGTATATGAAACGCGTGATGCCGGACTTGAACTAATCCAAAACCCGCGAGATCAGAATGCCCAAGACCGCAGACCGTTCAATGCGCCTCCTCCCAATTCAGCCCCACCCCCGGCTCCGCTACCAGCGGCACATCCAGCTTCGCCACACCACTCATCAACTCCGGCACTTTCGCTTTCACGCGCTCCAATTCTGAATCGGGCACTTCCAGCACCAACTCATCATGCACCTGCATGATCATGCGCGTTTCAAGTTTTTCACTCTCCAGCCAACCCTGCACAGCAATCATTGCCAGCTTGATCAGATCTGCCGCAGTGCCTTGCATCGGCGCGTTGATCGCCGCGCGTTCGGCACCTTGCCTGCGGCCCTGATTGCCGCTACGAATATCGGGCAACCACAAACGTCGGCCAAACACCGTTTCTACATAGCCGCGTTCATGGGCTTCGTTGCGAGTGCGATCCATGTACGCTTTCACGCCGGGATAGCGCGCAAAATATTTGTCGATGTAGAGTTTCGCCGCTGAATTTTCGATGCCCAGATTACTCGCCAACCCATACGCACTCATGCCGTATATCAAACCGAAGTTGATGACC
>JANMPY010000419.1:0-3304 GCA_031370095.1 Betaproteobacteria bacterium | reverse complement strand
CAACCAGCATTTGATGCCGCTCTCCGACAAGCCGATTGCCGGATTGCACAACGCCGCAAATGCGCTTGCTGCATTTGCGTTGTGTCGCGCCATAGGTGCGGACGCAAAAAAACTGGCTGAAGGTTTGCGTCAATTCAAAGGCCTGCCGCATCGCCTGGAAAATGTCGGCGTCATCAATGGCGTGACCTTCTTCGATGATTCAAAAGGCACCAACGTCGGCTCAACTGTTGCCGCACTCAATGGCATGATCGTGCCGACCGTGTTGATCGCAGGCGGCATTGGCAAGGAGCAGGATTTCTCGCCCCTTTCTGAGCCGGTACGAAAGCGCGCCCGCGCCGTGGTGCTGATCGGCAAAGACGCACGCACGATTGAATCGGCCATCACCTCCGCCCGCATCGACTGCGTGCATGCCACCACGATGATGGATGCCGTGGAGAAGGCCTATTCATGCACCTCTTCGGGTGATGCTGTACTGCTGTCGCCAGCGTGCTCGAGCTTTGACATGTTCAAAAACTACAACCATCGCGGCGAAGTATTCGCCGAATGCGTACGTGCTCTAAAACTAACAATCGACGCAAATGTTGGGGGCAACAATGCTCTATAGCCCGACCCTGCCGCGTGCCGAACTCGACATGACACTGTTCTGGAGCGTGGTGTTGCTGTTGTCGCTTGGGCTGGTGATGGTCTATTCCTCATCGATTGCGATGTCGGAGGCCGAGAAGATGACCGGCTATCGCATGCATTACTACCTGATGCGGCACAGTATTTTTCTGGTGCTGGGAATCGTTGCCGCGTTCATCGCATTTCAGATTCCGGTTGCGCTCTGGCAGCGGTTCGCGTTGCCGCTATTTGTTCTGGGCGGATTTTTGCTGGTGCTGGTTCTCATTCCCGGTATCGGTCGTGAAGTGAATGGTTCGCGCCGCTGGATCTCGCTGGGTTTCACGGGTATGCAGCCATCTGAATTGATGAAATTTTTTGTTGTCCTGTACGCCGCCGATTACACCGTGCGCAAGGCTGCATTCATGCATGATTTCAAGAAGGGCTTCCTGCCGATGCTCTCCGTCATGGTGTTCATCGGTGCATTGCTATTGCGTGAGCCAGACTTTGGTGCACTCGTGGTCATCACGTCCATCGCGATGGCCGTATTATTTTTAGGCGGACTCAACTGGCGTGTGTTTGCCGGCTTGATTGTGCTGCTCGCCAGCGCGTTTGTTCTGCTGATTGTTTTTTCGCCGTATCGCCTGCAACGAATCGTTGGCTTCATGGACCCGTGGGCGGATGCGTACGGCAAGGGCTACCAACTTTCGCATTCGCTTATCGCCTTCGGTCGTGGCGAATGGTTCGGTGTCGGTCTTGGTGGCAGTGTGGAAAAACTTTTCTATCTGCCGGAGGCGCACACCGATTTTTTGCTGGCCGTGATTGGCGAAGAACTTGGTTTTATCGGCATCGCAATCGTCTTGGCACTTTTCGTGTTGTTGATTTACCGCGCCTTCGCGGTGGGGCGCGAGGCGATGATGCGCGAGAAATATTTCGCCGCCCTGGCCGCACAGGGCATTGGCGTGTGGCTCTCGGTGCAGGCATTCATCAACATGGGCGTAAACATGGGCGTGTTGCCGACCAAGGGTCTCACCTTACCGTTCCTCTCGTACGGCGGCACCGGCATTGTAATGAATTGCGTCGTCGTCGCGGTACTGCTTCGCATCGATGCCGAGAATCGCACGGGATCGAGCGCCAGCAAGGGGGTCAGGCGAGGATGAAACGCACCGCACTCATCATGGCCGCTGGCACCGGTGGGCATATTTATCCTGGCCTGGCAATTGCGGAAGTGCTGGTGCAGCGCGGCTGGGCGATTGTGTGGCTCGCAACACCTGCTGGCATGGAGCATCAATTAGTCGGCAAAGTCGGCTACCGGATTGAAGTTGTCGACATGTCGGGCGTGCGTAGCAAGGGTCTCGTTGCATGGGCGTTGCTGCCGCTGGTGTTGCTGCGCGCGTTCTGGCAATCGCTGTCGGTGATCCGCCGCGTGCGTCCTGATGTGGTGGTGTCGATGGGCGGCTACATCGCTTTCCCCGGCGGCATGATGGCGGTGCTGCTGGGTAAACCGCTGGTGGTGTTCGAGCCAGGTGCGCATGCGGGGCTCACGAGTCGCGCGCTGGCGTTGGTCGCTGACGCCGTGCTGGTGGGATTTCCGGAGTCGTTCAATCAAGTTCCAAAAAACGCCATTGCACGCATGCTGCCGAAACCAAAACACGTCGAATGGTTTGGCACGCCGGTCCGTGCGGAGATTGCCAATGTCGCTGCACCTGCTGCGCGTTTCCTCAATCGCAGCGGGCCGCTTCGTCTGCTCGTGGTTGGTGGCAGCCTGGGGGCGCAAACGCTGAACGATCTCGTCGTCGCCGCGCTGGCGACGATGCCGCTGCTGGAACGTCCCGAGATTATTCACCAATCGGGCGAAAAGAATTTTGCTGAGTTAGAGAGCGCATATCGCAAAGCCAATGTCGATGCACGCGTGATCCCGTTCATCGACGACATGGCAGAAAAACTTGGCTGGTGCGATGTGATGTTGTGTCGCTCAGGTGCGATTACCGTCGCCGAGCTCGCCGTGGCGGGTGTGGCAAGCCTGCTGGTGCCGCTGCCGTTTTTTGTCGCAGAAGAGCAACTTGCGAATGCGCGATTTCTTGCCGATAGAAACGCAGGCGTATTGGTGAAGCAGCTAGCAACCACACCGCAATCGCTGGCGGCAATGTTGAAAAATCTCTCGCGTGAAAAATTGCTGGCAATGGCAATGATCGCGCGTTCACTTGGAAAACCGGATGCAACCAGGCACTGTGCCGACGCGTGTGTCGCGCTGGTGGGCACTTGATGATGTGCAAGGCGGCTCCCCTCTCCCGGCCTGTCGGCCACCCTCTCCCGCAAGCGGGAGAGGGGCTGGGGGAGAGGGTGTCTCAGCAAATCCACACTGCCATATATAGAAAGCGGTTTACGATTCATGAAACATAAAGTCAAACACCTCCACTTCATCGGCATTGGTGGCTCCGGCATGTCCGGCATCGCAGAGGTGTTGATCAACCTCGGCTACACCGTCGGTGGCTCTGATCTAAGCGAGACCGCTGTGGTGAAGCGCTTGAAATCACTCGGCGCAAAAGTGTTGATCGGCCATGCCGCCGCCAATATCGCAGGTGCCGATGTGGTGGTGATTTCGAGCGCCGTGAAAGCCGACAACCCGGAAGTGATCGCAGCCGTTGCCGCCCGTGTGCCGGTAGTGCCGCGCGCAATGATGCTGGCCGAGTTGATGCGATTCAAG
>JANMPY010000406.1:0-2885 GCA_031370095.1 Betaproteobacteria bacterium | reverse complement strand
TCGATGTAATGACGATCCGTGAGGAAGTGTTGGCCAAACCGCTTCTTGGCGCGCGGCAGCATCGTTAGCGGCTGCGTGCCAACTGCGATGCCAAATTGATCGCCGCCATCATGCTGCCGGTTTCAATTTTTCCGGTGCCTGCCAAATCCAGCGCGGTACCGTGGTCTACCGAGGTGCGGATGATGGGCAATCCCAGCGTGACATTCACGCCCTCGCCGAAACTTGCATGTTTAAGCACCGGCAATCCCTGGTCGTGATACATCGCGAGCACCGCATCGGCGTGTTGCAAATGGCGTGGTGTAAATAATGTGTCGGCTGGCAATGGTCCTTCGAGCAGCATGCCCTCGGCGTTGAGTTTTTCCACCACCGGAATGATCACGTCAATTTCTTCGCGACCTAAATAACCGCCTTCACCCGCGTGCGGGTTCAAGCCCGCAACCAGGATGCGCGGCCGTGCGATGCCGAATTTTGATTTGAGATCCGAATGCAAAATACGCAACGTCGTCATCAGAGACTTGGCGGTAATCGCAGCGGGCACATCTTTGAGCGCCAGATGCGTGGTGGCGAGTGCGACGCGCAGGATCGGCGTTTGGCGACCCACCAGCATCATCACGACATGCGGCGTCGCGGTTTTTTCTGCAAGGTATTCGGTGTGGCCGGTGAAGGCAATGCCGGCATCGTTGATGACACCTTTGTGTACGGGAGCCGTCACCATCGCGGCGAATTCATTTGCCTGGCATTCTTGAATGGCGCGATCAAGCAGACGTAAAACGTATTGGCTGTTGATGTGATTGAGCGTGCCGGCTTTTGTGGCGGCGGTAAGCTTGACGTGTTCAATATGTACATTTGATGCAGCGACTGGCCAGCGGAGGCCGAGTGTATCGGCGCGTTCGGCGAGCAGATTTTTGTCTGCAAGAAAAACATATTCAGTACTTGCGTCTGCGGCGAGGTCTGCGGCGACGAGCACACACAGATCAGGGCCGATGCCTGCGGGTTCGCCCGAGGTGATGGCGATGGTGGGCTTGGATGCGCGCATGGAGTGTGATTGGGTGTTTGAATGCGGTGATTTCCCGGAGATCACCCTCTCCCCAACCCCTCTCCCCTCAAGGGAGAGGGGCTACTTCTTCCCTCGCCCCTCGTGGGACAAGGGAACACTTGAAGCGAAGCAGAGGGATCGAGGGACAAGGGCACACTTGAAGCGAAGCAGAGGGGGCTAACGTT
Source organism: Betaproteobacteria bacterium (assembly GCA_031370095.1). GTDB lineage: Bacteria > Pseudomonadota > Gammaproteobacteria > Burkholderiales > Usitatibacteraceae > UKL13-2. The sequence continues at coordinate 1,664 of JANMPY010000406.1, read as the reverse complement.
ACTTCTCTTCGAGTTTCAACTCAACAAACGCACGATCCCGCGCTTGTCTCAACCAGTCATCCACGGCTTCATCGGTTTTGCGTAAACGAATAACGTTGCGCGCACCGGCGCGGCGACGCTCCTCGGACACACCTTCGGTTCGGCGTTCCTCGACTTGCATCAGGTGCCAACCAAACTGGCTTTGCACGGGTGCGGAAATTTCGTTGTCACGCAACTGGTTCAGCGCGCGCTCAAATTCCGGCACGGTATCGCCCGGCGACAGCCAGCCCAACTCGCCGCCCTTTGTTGCGGAAGGATCATCCGAATGCACCTTGGCAAGCTCCGCGAAATCGGCACCACCGATGATGCGTTCACGCAGTCGGGCGAGTCGCGCGCGTGCGTCGTCGTCAGTCACGCCTTCTTTGAGCCGGATCAGGATGTGGCGCGCGCGCGTTTGCTGAATCGTTGGCTGGTCGTTACGGCCACGTTTATCAAGCAACTTCACGATATGAAAGCCGTTGGCGCTGCGCAAAATATCAGTGACTTCATTTTGCTTTAGCGCAGAAAGTGCTTCCAGAAAAATCGCCGGCAGTCGGCCCGATGGACGCCAGCCGAGATTGCCACCTTGCAGCGCATCGGGGGCATCGGAAAATTGCGCCGAGATTTGTGCAAACTCGGCGCCCTTGCGCAATTCGCCGAGCGCCTGCACCGCGCGTTTACGTTTCGCTTCTATCTGCGCCGAGGTCGCCTGCTCTGGCACCAGCACCAGAATATGCGCCAGGCGGAATTCCTGGTCGGTGTTTGCCTCGCGCGATTCGAGCAGCAATTGCGTGTCGATTTCAGCATCAGTTACATTGATGTTGCCGCCGACTTCGCGTTCGCGCAGCCGCGTCTTCATGACTTCGCCGCGAATTTCTTCGCGAAATTTTGACCAGCGAATACCGTCCTGCTCGGTCAGGCGGCGGAATTCGGTCATCGACAAACTGTTTTCATCGGCGATACGCTGCAACGTTTTGTCGAGCGTGTCGTCATCGACCTTGACGCCGGTTTCTTTCGCTTCCTGCACCTCGACAAGATCGAGCACCATGCGGTCGAGCAGTTGCTTTTTGAGCACCTCGATCGGCGGTAATTGGGTGCCCTGCTTTTTCAGTTGCGACGCGACCGTCGCCACCCGCTCGTTCAGGTCATTCATCGTGATGACTTCGTTGTTCACCACCGCCACGATGCGGTCAAGCTCGATCACGCCGCCTGGCTTTACGGGTGTCGAGAGTTTGGTGTCGAGCTTTGGCGCCGGTGGCGTGAACAATGGCGTCGTCGGCGCAGGCGTTGCGAACGGCGACTGTGCGCCGGCAAGCGCGGCAGCGCCACAAACGACGGCGAGACAAGTACGGAAAAAAAGATGTTTCATGATGTGTACTCTAAAAAAATTATCGACCGTATTGGTCACCGGCACGATCATCAGACCGTCGGTAGCCGGAAATGTTCTGCTTCAAGGTTTCCAGCGGGTTGATGCCCAGTTTGGAGAGACCCTTCAACTCCAACTGGAACTGGATCGAGTTTGAATATTTCTCGGCCGCAGTGGCAAAACGATGCGCCACCAGACGAAATTCCCAGCAACCCTGATTATACTCGACACCCAGCAAACCCTCGATCAAACGCCCGTCGCGCAGCGAGTGGTTGGCCCG
>JANMPY010000384.1:0-1818 GCA_031370095.1 Betaproteobacteria bacterium | reverse complement strand
GCCGATCACGGTTTCATTTTTGATGTTGTCTGGCGGCGTCGCGGCGGCAGAATCTGTGAAATCTTCAGCCGCGCTGGCAGCTATTGCGGAACGTTATTTTCAGGATTTCGTTACGCTCAATCCGCTTAGAGGTTCCGCCACGCTGGGTGAGGTGCGTTTTGAGGATAAGCTGGAAATTAGCATCGCCCCCGCGCACAAGGCGCGCAGCAAGGCGCTGTATCTGCGTGTACAACGTGAACTCGCGCGGCTGGATAAAACCAAATTAAACGACGCCGACGCGCTGACTGTTGCCTTGCTCGCCGAGGCAACATCCAAGCGTGTTGAGTCCTTCACCTATCCGTCCGAGTTGATGCCCATCGACCAGTACGGCGGGCTGCCGGTGGAGCTCGCGCAGTTCGGCAACGGCCAAGGCATCCAGCCCTTGAAGACGGTGAAGAATGTTGAAAATTATTTGAAGCGGCTGAACCGTTTACCGGCATGGGTCGATCAGGCGATCACCAATATGCGCGAAGGCATACGCACAGGCACCGTGATGCCGCGCCCGTTGATCGAAAGCGCACTGCCGTCCTTGCAGGCGATGACCGAAAAGAATATTGAAAAATCGGTTTTCTACAGTGCTGTGAAAAATATGCCAACAAGTTTTTCACCCGCTGATCAGAAGCGGCTGCAATCCGTCTATCGCAGCGCGATTGGTCAACGTCTGCAACCGGCAATGGCAAAATTGGTCAAGTTTATCGAGACCGAATATTTGCCTGCGTGCCGCAGCACTGCTGGTATCGATGCCTTGCCCAATGGCAAAAATTGGTACGCATTCAATGTGCGTTCGCAGACCACAACCACGATGAATCCGGAAGAAATCCATGCCCTTGGATTGAAAGAGGTCGCGCGCATTCGCGGCGAAATGGAAAAAATCCAGGCGCACTATAAATTTGAAGGCGACGTGACCGCGTTCCTCAAATGGCATTTTAATCAGCCGCAATTTCGCCCATTCAAAACCGAACAGGAAATTTTGGCGGCCTACGCGGTGTTAAATGCACAGCTACTTAAAAAACTTCCTGATTATTTTGGTCGCGCGCCCAAGGCGCCGCTTGAGATTCGCGCGGAGCCAGAATTGACGCGTGCGACGGCGTCCGATCATTATTCATCGCCCGCGGCGGACGGCTCGCGTCCCGGCGTGTTTTTCACCGTGATCGAAGATCCCGTCTTGTATCGCACCACCGGCATGACGACACTTTTTTTGCATGAAGGCCAGCCCGGGCATCACTACCACATCGCGATTCAGCAGGAATTGCCGCTGCCTAAATTTCGCAAACACGGCTGGATTACCGCCTACGGCGAAGGTTGGGCGCTGTATGCAGAAACGCTTGGACGCGAAATGGGCTTGTACGACGATCCCAATGCCTATCTCGGACATTTGCAGGATGAATTGCTGCGCGCAGTGCGGCTGGTAACCGACACCGGCTTGCACGCCAAGGGCTGGACGCGCGAGCAGACGATGAAATACATGATGGACAACGAAGGCGTGACGGAAGCGGAAGCGCGGCGCGCAACCGAGCGCTACATGGCGTGGCCGGGACAAGCGCTGGCATACAAAATCGGCGCGCTGAAAATTCAACAATTGCGCGAACGTGCCCGCGTGCAACTCGGCGAGCGATTCAAGTTGAAAGACTTTCACGATCTGGTGCTGCGCGATGGCGTGCTGCCGCTAAGTGTGCTGGAAGCGCAAGTGAATCGGTGGATCGCGTTGCAACTTACTGACAAGAAATCGTAATTGCAATGGACGACCTCACACCGCTGCCGCCATCTGCATCCCTCGCC
>JANMPY010000188.1:0-2004 GCA_031370095.1 Betaproteobacteria bacterium | reverse complement strand
GAGCAAACGCTCAACATCGCCAGTCGTGAATTGGTGCTCGCCGCAAATGTGCGCGCCGCGCTCATCGCGCTGCAAGCTGCAGACCAGCGGCTGGCACGTGCCGACAAATTGCAGGTGGTGCAATTGCGCCGCGCGATCACGCAGGACATGGAGCGCCTGAAAGCGCTGCCGCTGGTCGATACCGTCGGCATCAGTCTGAAACTGGATAATTTAATGGCGCTTGCCGCGACGCTGCCATTGGCGATTCCAGATTCCGCAGCCAGTGGCGCGCCTAACTCGCGTGAAGCGCGCACGCATGACGCGAGCGAAAATATCGCCGTCCGCTTTGGTCGCGACATCTGGTTTGAAATGAAACAACTCATCCGTATTCGCGATCTCGACAACGGCGACGCCGCGTTGCTGTCGCCGCAGCAAAGTTATTTTTTGCGCGAAAATCTGAAGCTGCGTTTGCTTTCGGCGCGCACTGCGCTGATCGCGCGCGACGACGTGAACTACAAAGAAGACTTGAAACTCGTGCGTGACATGCTGACCAAATATTTCGACCCGAAAGCAAAGGTCAATACCAATGCGTTGGCGATGTTAAAGCAGTTTTCCGAAAACTCGGCGTCGATTGCCCCGCCCGACATCACCGCCAGTCTTGCTGCCATGCGCGCTGCGCGCGCTGCACGCGAGCGACCGCCACGCTAGCGTCATGACCAGCCGTCCTATCCGCTGGGCGTTGTGGATACTTGCCCTCGCGGCACTCGCCGTGGCCGTGGCGCTGGCTGGTCGCTACGGTAGTGGCTTTGTGGTTTTTGTGGCACCACCGTGGCGCGCAGAAATGTCCATCATGCTGTACGTGATGCTGCAAACGTTTTTATTCGCAGCAGCATATTTTTTAATTCAACTTGCCGTGAAAACTTACCGTCTGCCGCGGCAGTTGCGGAAAAATAAAATCGAGTCTGCGCGCGCCAAATCACGCGACCAGTTGCTGGAAAGCTTGCAGCTGTAATTTTCCGGCGAGTTCCGCAGCGCCGAAGCGCGCGCCCGTACCGCCATGCAACACAATGACACTCGCGACATGGCAGCCGCGATTGCCGCGTGGGCGGCCTATGAAGGCGGCAATTCGGGTGCGGCGGTGCCGTATCTGGATCACATTCGCAATGAAGGATCGAGCCGCATGCGCGACGCCTCCAAAGCCTACATGCTGCTGGCCGATGGCAAGGCACACGAGGCGCTGTCGCTGCTCAAGCATCTTGCCGCGAGTGACCCGAAAAACCCCGGCGTGCTGAAAATGAAAGTCGAAGCCGAGCTCGCCGAGAAGGCATGGGACGATGCGCTCGTGACCTTGGCACCGCTGACGCGTTCCGGCATGTTGCCCGAGGGTGCGGCGCAGCAGATAAGACTGAATGCTGAACTCAATCTGATCAAATCGAAACCCGCAAACCCTGACGTCATCACTGCCGCGTGGCGAGCCTTTGCCCGCGAGTCACGCTTTGACGCCTCCATGGCCTCGACCGTGGCCACGCGGCTGCAGGCGATGGGCTGTGGCGATGAGGCTCGCGACGTCATCGAGCAAACCATCGAGGCGCGCGGTGTTGAGGCCTGGGACAGCACGCTTGCCGCCATTTATGCCGATTGCAAAACCGACGCGACACTCGCGCAAATCGAGCGCGCCGAACGCTGGCTGCGCCAGCACGCGCGCGACGCGGTGTTGCTCGCGACCTTGGGCAAACTCTGCATGCGCCAGGCGTTGTGGGGCAAAGCGCAAAGCTACCTCGAAGCCAGCGTCGCGCTCGAGCCCACACTCGACGCACACATGACGCTCGCGCGCCTGATGGAACAACTTGGTCGCAACGATGAAGCGATTCGGCAAAAAAGGCGGCTCGTGGATTAACTTAAGGTCTAGCACTGGTGCGCCTTTCAGCGCACAATTGCCTGAAACACCTTACCAGTGCTGGTTCTAGCCGGTGTTACCGAGCAAGCTCCGCGCTCCGCCGCACGTGCCGAATCGCTTCATCGTTG
>JANMPY010000333.1:0-2079 GCA_031370095.1 Betaproteobacteria bacterium | reverse complement strand
TTCGCGGTCAGATATTCGGTGTTGGTTTCGCCCTTCAAAAACCACAGCAGTTCGTGAATGATCGAACGCAAATGGAGTTTTTTAGTGGTGAGAATCGGGAATCCGGCGGCAAGATCAAAACGCATTTGATAGCCGAAGACTGAACGCGTGCCAGTGCCGGTGCGATCCGTTTTTTCGACGCCGTGCGTCAGCACGTGACGCATCAAATCGAGGTAAGTGCTATCGAAAGGGTTGAACATTTTAAGCGCGAGAGACAAACCCAAACTCGTTTATTGGCGCGGCTTACAGGCCATTTTGCCTCTGATGGGCTCGCCAAATGGCGATCTACACAAACCGCGCTGGCTAGCGCGCAAACAGCACCCAGAGATTGGCCAAATCCTGCGCGCCGTCAGTGCCTTTAACGGTTTTCAACACTTGCGCGCCTTTGGCTTTTTGACCAGACTGGATCAACGATGTGCCGAGGCGAAGCGCTGCGTCGTCCGGGCGCTTTAACGCGCCTTTTTTGATGCCGGCGTCCATCATGCCGATGCCTTTGGCGGTTTGTCCGGAGGTGTACAGGTTATAGCCGAGATTGACGAGCGCATTACCATCTTTGGCGGCGTTGGCGGCTGCTTCTTCAGTTCCAGCGGCAATAACTTTCTGGTTTTCCGCAACGCGTTTTTCTACCAGATCGCGCAGACGCTTTTGGCGCTCAACTTCCGCGCCTTTGCCGAGCGCGCCGCTGGCGTAGCCTTCATCAACCACTTTTTTCGCTTCGCCCGGAAATCCTGATTGCAGCGCGAGCTGCGACATTTCCATGTAGTCGTTGGCGGCGGTCAGATTGCCGGTCGCTAATTGCATGCGATAAACGTCGAGCGCCAATCGATCTGAGAACCCGGGTTTCTTTTGCAGTCGCGAAATCACGTCAGCCCAAAGGCTTTTCTTCGGATAATAATTGAGCAATTTTTCAATGGTCGCGATGTAGCCCGTGGTATTTTTTTGACGCAAATAACTGTTGGCCAACAACTGCAACTTTTCTTCCGAGGGTGTCCGTCCCGCTCTCTCGTCAGCTTGAATATCGATCAGGGATTCTTTGGCGGAATTACTGAAATCACCCGCCTGAAAATACGACTGGATCAACAGAGTGCGCATCTGTGAGTTGCCGCCGCCTTCACGCAGATATCGCGAGGCCCATTTGTTGGTCGCCGCATAATCCCTTGCGCGATAGTGCGCGCCAGCGAGCGCTTCGATGTACTTCAGCTGTGTCGCGGCGGGCGCTTTGCCGGAAGCAACGACGGACTCAAATGATCTGATGATCGTCTCATTATCGCCGACGCCAGTGGCGGCACTGCCACGCATGCTTTCGATCAGGTAGGTTTCGTTGGCCGTTTTATTTGGCACGCCATCGACTTCGCGTATTTTGGCGAGTGCGTCTTTGTATTTGCTTGATTTCAGCAATGCTCCCGCCGCTTGCAAAGGCTTGCCAATCTCCGGTCGCACCGCGTCCTGCGCGTAGGCAGTTGGCAACGTCACCGAGCCTGCGACCGTCGTGAGCGCGAATGCTGCGTGCAGGATGGTGCGGCTGATAGCACTTGGTCTGGTCATGGCAAGAATTCTCCGGAAAATGAAAAAACGCGGCCACGCCGCGTTTTGTTGACTGCCGATTACTTGACGAATTGTTCGTTGCCGACAATTCCCATTTTTGTAAGCCCCAGACGTTGGGCCGCCGCCATCACTCGGGCGACTGATTTGTACTGCACCAGTTTGTTGGGCCGCAAATGTACTTCGGGCTGGGTCGGCTGCGCAGCGGCAGTCGCCATCCGCAATTCGAGCTCTTCCTGCGTCGCAACGATGGCACCGTTCCACAACACCGTTCCATCAAAATCCACGTCGATCTGCACAATCTCAGGCGGCGTCAGCGGCGGTGGCGGATTGCCGATCGGCAGATTCAGCTTGACCGCATGCGTCTGGATCGGGATGGTGATGATCAGCATAATAATCAATACCAGCATCACGTCGATCAACGGCGTGGTGTTGATATCCATCATGACTTCCGGCTCGCTTGAGCCCCCACTTGGACCTACATTCATGCTCATGACA
>JANMPY010000327.1:0-3537 GCA_031370095.1 Betaproteobacteria bacterium | reverse complement strand
ACCGTAATGCGATACAGCAAAGCCCCAGGGCGCGTCGTCCACCCACGTCCAGCCCCACGGGTCGACCCATGCCCAATGTCCGTCACGATAGGGTGCCCAGCCGGAGGCGACACGATTCGGATACCAGACGTTGCCGTAGGTAGCATCAACGCGCCAGTTGCCGTTCGTATCGAGGTCTTCATAGCCAACCACGTCTTGCGACACGTAGCGGGCGGAAGTTGAATTGTCGATGCGACGATCACGGTCATTCGACCAGCGGTCGAATTCGTCCGGACGTTGCGAACTGATGTACTCGACATCACGTAAATCGGTTCCTGTGAAGCGATACGATTGCTGCGAATCGATCAAATACGATGCACCTTCGCCGTACACCTCACCCTGGCCTCTGCGCACGATGATTTCGGTCGCGTTGCCGTCCGGGTCAACTTCGATCCGGTATTCGCCGGGTTGGCGCAGCGTAAAGGCGAGATTTGGCGTGGCGATTTCAAACACCTGGCTGCGATCAAGACGACGCACGCGTACGTTCAACGTACCCTGCGTCAGTTGCAGCTGCGCGATGCGATCATTGAGATTGAGAATGGACAAACTTGTTTCGCCGTGCATGCGAACCACTGCGCCGCCAATCTGGATTTCGGCCCGGGATCGCGTATTGGTCCATAGCCGGTCGCCGGTGGTCAACGGGCGATTGATTCTCGCCTGACTCCAATCGTTCTCGCCGGCTGGCGAGAAACTTATCGAGCCTGCCATATAGCCGAGGCGCGCGACGCGCGACGGCGGATCTGCGTTGGCCCAATCACTGAAGGCCAGCAACGCGACACTGACGGCGAAAGCGAAGGCCCTAAGGCTAAGAGGTTGTGTTTGCATGATGTGAGTCCTTGCGAAAGACTTCGTTGATGGAATCAGTTGAGAAAAGGTGAATCTCATTCAGCAGCAACAGCCAGCTCTGACGGTTTGTGGATTTGTGCGGACGCATGGCATTGCATGCGTGGAGTTGAGTTTGAGACGGTAATCGTTTCCGCGATTACGCAACACAAGCAACGTTGCATAACGCTCACGCGTTTACCTGTCGACACCACATAAAATTATTTTGTGATGCGGATACGTGGCTGCGCATAGTCGCAATGCGCAAAATTCTGTAGGACAGGCGCTACTCCGAAAACTGAAATTGCTTCATTCACTTACCGGCACCAGCCTCGCTCAGTGCAGTCGGGCGATTTGTCCTACGCGTGATTCCCAATGCCGCCTACAGATTGTGTAAACGCGCGCGGCCTAACATCAAACGGGAAAGAATTTTCGATTCAGCGACCGCAGAAGTATTTGATACCAACATCAATCACGGGAGACACCATGGAACAACTTAAAGAACACATCATCGCCGGTCGCTTTCAAACCAAGTCCAGAGCGGACGCGGCAGCAGCTGCGATCGTGCGCTACGTTGATCGCAATGACATTTGCATTTTCCATAACAACGCGCCCGGTCAACACGGCACCTTAATGATGGATGGGGCCGAAGATTCGAATGCCGGTTTGAAAGCGGATGGAGAATCCGCAGTCACCACCGCGGTGTCGGCTGGCTTTGCTGCTGGTGTGATCGGTCTTGTCGGCGGCCCTGTCACCGCGCTGGCCGCGGCCGGTGTCGCGGCATACACAGGCTCCTTGGTTGGCGCGATGGGCGGCATGCAGGACGCTGAATCGCAGCAGTTGCCACATCTTCGTCCGGCAGGCGTCATTCTTGCGGTGCGTATCGCGCGATCTGCCAGTGAAAAATTCGTGATCAACGATTTGCGCATTGCCGGCGCAGAAGACATCGAAGCCGCTGAAGGCGAATGGCGCGATGGGGACTGGGTGGATTTCAATCCTGTCAAGGAGCCGCAGCTGGTTGAAGCTCAGTGAAGTGTTGTGCGCTTCACGTCAAAAATAAAACTGCTGGATTTTCCCATGACGCCATAGACTGAAGAACCGGCGCGGCATGAGTACCGTTTGGGGCTGCTAAAATAATTGCAGCTTCATACAAGGACTCACGCATGAAACGCGTTTTCAAATGGATCGGTTTTATCGTCCTCTCGCTTTTACTACTCGCGGCGGCGTTGGCGGCGCACACGTGGAACGCCAAGCCGGTATCGATCAACTGGTTCTACACTCGCGTATTCGCACAATTCGCGCTCCACAATCCAGAGCTGCTAACGCGACTTCGGATGCTCGAACAGGTGGGCATTCGCGGCCACAATGCCAAGCTTGGTGATGCGTCTCCGGCGGAAACGGAGAAAACATTTGCGCGATTGAAATCTGACTACGCAACGCTCAAAAGCTACGATACCAGCAGCTACACGGGCCAGGATCGGCTGTCGTTCGACATCCTCGAAAATTTCCTCGGCACTCAATTGCGCGGCGAGCCTTTTAGATATCACAACTTTCCGGTCAACCAGCTATTCGGTATTCAAAGCGAGCTGCCGAATTTGATGACCAATACGCAACAGGTCAACGACGCAACCGACGCCGAGCACTATCTTGCGAGGCTCGGCCAATTTCCCCGCGTGATGGATCAGGTGATTGAAAGCGTGGCGTTGCGCGCAAGCAAAAATATCATTCCGCCAAAATTTGTAATCGAAAAAGTAAGCGAGCAAATCAAAACATTCGTCGCAACCAGTGCAGCCGACAATGCACTGATGGTTGCGTTAAAAGCCAAACTCGCCAAGCTGCCCGCAGATAAAATGGATCAAGCGACGCGCGATGGCTTCGTCAAGCGTGCCGAAGAAAGTGTCGCCACGAATGTGATCCCGGCTTACAAAAAGCTTGGCAGCTATATCGAAACCCTGCGCGCGAAAGCGCTGCGCAATGACGGCGCATGGTCCCTGCCGGATGGCGACAAGTACTACCAGCACCAAATCGAGATGATGACCACGACAACGATGAAGGCTGACGATTTGCATCAGCTCGGTTTCGCCGAGGTGACGCGCATCGGTGCGGAGATGGACAAGATTCTGGACGACGAAGGATATAAGCAGCCGACCCGTGCCGCGCGATTGACGGCACTCTCAACATCGCCAAGCCAAATTTATCCAGACAGCGATGAGGGCCGTGTGCAGGTTCTTAAAGACTACACCGCCATCATTGAAGAAATATCAGCCGGACTCGGTCCCTATTTCGGCATCAAGCCCAAGGCGAAAGTCGTGGTCGAGCGCGTGCCGGCGTTGTCCGAAAAAACATCTGCATTCGCCTACTACAACGGGCCCGCATTCGATGGCTCAAAGCCTGGCGTGTTCTACGTCAACTTAAGGAAGGTCGAGGAGATCGCCAAATTCGGCATGCACACACTCGCCTATCACGAAGCCGTGCCGGGGCATCACTTGCAGATTGCCATCGCACAAGAGCTGAAAGGCTTGCCGATATTTCGCAGCGTCGTGCCATATACCGCTTACGCCGAAGGCTGGGCGCTGTACGCCGAGCGGCTCGCATGGGAAGCAGGATTCGAAAAAAATCCGCTGGATAATCTGGGCCGTCTGCAAGCCGAAATTTTCCGCGCCGTGCGGCTGGTTG
>JANMPY010000316.1:0-4704 GCA_031370095.1 Betaproteobacteria bacterium | reverse complement strand
GCCGCTTTTTGTGGAGATGGAATGGTCTGCGCTGGCAGAGGCAGTGGCTCGATGGCGATGGGTACGGGCATGGCAGGGGCTACAGCCGTCGCTGGAATCATCGGCTCCACAACGTCTTCCGCCACGACGGGTATCGCGGTGAACATGCGGGTTCCATCGAAATCGAGCTTGATGGAAAGTGGCACGGTGCTCTCGCCCGCCCCGCTGGATAGATCCATTACCGTTTGCACCGTAGGCGTTGCAGCCAAGCCGGGTGACGTGCGTAGCTGCGCAAGGCTTAGCGGGGTTTCGTCGGCGCGGGATCGCATGACCTCACGCAATTTTCGCGAAAACGCTTTCATCGTTTCGAACCGGTCATCAGGCGATTTCGCCAGCGCTTTGGCAACAATGGCGTCGAGGTCTGCACCAAGGTTGGGATTGATCTGCGACGGTGGCTGCTCAACCGCGTGTACCGTCTGATACATGATCGAGCTGATGCTGTCGGCTTCGAACGGCGCCGTCCCCGTGAGCGCCTCGTACAACACGACACCCAGAGAAAAAATATCCGAACGCGCGGAAAGGTTGCGACCGACCACCTGCTCGGGCGACATGTAGCGCGGTGAGCCCATTACCATGCCGGTCATCGTTTTCACGGTCGATGCGGGCATCCGCGCGATGCCAAAATCGGTAATCTTGGCGACCATGCCCTCTTCATTTTCGAGCAGCATGATGTTGGAAGGTTTGACATCGCGATGAATGATCTCGCGACTGTGCGCGAACGCCAGACCCTCGGCCGCCTGCGCGACGATTTCCAGCGCCACGTCGATTGGCAGGGCGTTGCCGGATTTCAGCAAGTCCTTTAATTCGCAGCCGTTGATGAATTCCATCGCCATGTACGCGAATTTATCGGTCTTGCCGACATCGTAAATGGTGACGATGTTCGGATGGTTCAAACGCCCTGCGGCTTTGATTTCCTGTTTGAAGCGCGCCTCGTACTGCACCATCTCCTCCGGTGACAGCGTGAGATTGATGGTCTTGATCGCCACCACGCGGTCGATGTCCGGATCGACCGCCTCGTAGACGATGCCCATCGCGCCGCGACCGATGACGCGCAGTATTTTGTAGCGACCGAGAATTTCTAGCGGTTCAGGCATGGTCTGGGGTCATCGTGTGCTGGTTTAATTTTGCAAAGTGGCTCGGATAAGTAAAGCGCGTCACGGTTTGAAAGTGAGCTCAATGTCGTAGGTACGATTAGGCGCACCGGCATTAAATTTCCATTGCTTCAGTGTGAGACGCGTCTCGCGGCCGAACGCCACGATTGGTTTTGTCTCCAGAATATTTACGTCGGTTACGTTGCCGTTGGCGTCGATGCTCAGGCGCGCTTTGACGAAACCGGACGGGATGCCCTGGCGAATGCCCTCGACCGGGTAAGCCGGCGCACTGCGTGAGACGACATAGGCGTTGGTATCGAGTGGAGCGGCTGGCGGCGGGGTCGGCTCGACCGGCTCGGGACGCGGCACCTCCGCTGGTGACGGAACAGTTGGCACGAATGGGGCGTTGGCCACCGGGGCATTTTTATCGCGCTCGTTTGGTGAGCGCGGCGGCTTGGTCTTGCGTTGCTCGTTGGCATTTTCTTCGCGCGGCGCGGTTTTTTCCGGGCGTTCAGCGCTTTCAACTTTTGCGCCCGTTGATTTTTCGGCGACCACGCTCGCGTTCGGCGTGACCGGTATTACTGCAGCCCTGGTTACTGTTGGCGGCGATGTGATGGCAGTGGCTGGTGGCGATTTGGTTTGCGAATTGGTCGGCACCACGCGACTTGCTTCCTCTTTAGCAGGCGGCAGCGCTGGCAACGGACTCGCCACGCTATTGTCGGTGCTTGCTGGCGGCGAATTCGCGACAACAACGGCCGGCGCGTTATCACCTACAGGGATTTTTACGAGCCGCTGGTAGACAAGTATGGCGACCAACAACAGCGCAGCGATAACGAGCATGGTCGCGGTTGAGGTGACGCGTTTGCGATCCTCCAGAAAGTCGATCAACGCGGGACGGCTCCCGCCCAACGCGGACATCGGTGAAGCGAACAGGGTCTCGGCGGCTGTCGCTTCTTCCCGCAGGGGCGGCACCGCATCGACATGGGGTGCCGGGCGTTCGGGCGCGATGGCGAATGGCGCTGCGCGCTGCGCGGCACGCGCCGCGATTCCCCGCGTTGCCTGTTCAAACGCGGCGACTGATTCATCCACCAGGTAAACATCGTGCGTACGTCCCTGTTTGTCGGTACGCGCCCCAACGTACTGAAACAAATCGGCGTAATGGTTGGACATCCTCGACATTACTTCAAAAATCGGGCGCGTTGCGGTGAACTGGCCGGGCGCGGCAAATCCCATGATGCAGTCGGCCACGTTGATGCCATCGCCAATGATGTTCGGATGCCCGCCGACACCGATGGCAAGCTTGACTGGGCCCAGATTGATACCGATGCGAATGGCTTTGCTGCTGCCTGCGTCGTTTATTTTTTGTTCAACACCGCCGTAGCGCGATCCAGCGCCAGCACGATTCATCGCATCGTGCATGAACATGGCGACATAAAGCGCGTCTTCAGGATCGCCAAGAAATCCCATCGCCACGCCATCACCCGTGTCAAGAATGATCCGGTCAGCAACCGGAATGTCCTGGATCGCGGCCAAAAGTTGCTGATTGAAATGATCCTTGAGCGACACTTGCCCGGCGACCGACTTCCGCGAGTAGCCGACCAGATCGACGGCCACCACGCTTAACACCATCGTGCGATTGGCGGCGTCAGCAGGCACGCGCTGGCACCCATCGCCCGGGCGACGTGATCGCCATGCGCGCGCGGCAGTTTTGCATTATTTTCATATCTTGACTGGTACGCGCCACGCTGGTCGCGACGCGCTCGCCGCATGTTTGATTGCTCGCATCTGAGCCTCCCCTTACCAGTGTACCTAATTCACTCTACGCCTTCCATAGCACCACCGGGCGCGCGACATCGTCGTCTGCCTGAGGCACCGGGCTGCCCTGTGAAGAATTATTTTATGTAACGCCATGTTTGGCGCGGCGTTTCAGGCATTTTAAGTCTGAAATGCCCTACAAATGGCGATCTACGCGTCAATATGCTGGCAGCGCTGTTGCAGGCAGACGCGCTGCGTTGCTCCTGCCACGCTGCTTCGCGCAAATTAAATCCGCCACCGTCACTTCAATTCGTTAAGCGTCGAGTGCTTCATGCCGTAAACAAAATAACCACCAACCGCCAGCAACATCCACACCCCGAACACCGTGTAGGTGGTGACCGACAGATCCTTGATGATGTAGAGGCAGGAAAGAATCGACAATGTCGGAATCAAATATGGGCCGAACGGCACGCGGAAACCTTTAGGCTGCGCAGGTGCCGACGCTTGCGTGATCGCACCGGCCATCGCTTTGGTATCTGCGCGGATGAGTTTGCGACGCATCACCGGCACCGCTGCCGACACCACGCCAAAGGCCACCAGCGTACCCATGCTGACCATGTCCCATAGATAGCCCGAGTCGACGGTCGCCGAAATCAACGCGGCAAGCGCGCAGACGATGACGGTGCTTTTCGCGGGTACTTTGGTCTTCCTGCTCACTTCACCGAACACGCGACCAATCAGCCCATCGCGGCTCACAGCATACAGAATGCGCGTCTGGCCGTATAAAGAAGCGAGCGTCACACTGAAAACCGAGATGACCGCGCCGGCCGAGAGCACCACTGCGGGCCATACTTTACCGGTGACGTTTTGCAAAATCACGGCGAGCCCCGCGTCTTGGCCATCGAATTTTCCCGCCGCTTGTGCGCCGAGCGCGGTGACCGCGACCAGCATGTAGCAAACGGTGACGATCAAGAGCGCAGCGATCACGGCGAGTGGCACATCACGGCGCGGATTTTTTGCTTCAGCACCTCCTGTGGCCACGCCGTCGAGGCCGATAAAGGAGAAGAACACGGTCGCCGCCGCCGCCGTCACGCCGGTCATGCCCGCAAATCCCTTGCTGGTATCGGTGTTGAAAAACGGAGTGAAATTGTCTGCATTAAAACCCGACAGCGCGATCACCGCGAAAAAAATCAGGATGGCAATTTTGATCAACACCATCACCGTATTCACACCAATCGATTCACGCACGCCGCGCAGCAGCAGCACCCCGCACAGAAAAATCAGGATGACCGGTGGCAGATTGATTTGGCTCCAATGAAATTCGCTGCCGTTGGCACCCAGCACGATCATCGGCGAGCGCAGCGCCAATGGAATGTGCCAGCCGAACGCGTTCTCAATAAAATTATTCAGATACGCCGACCAGCCGATCGCGGTCGCGCTCGCCGCCAATTCAAATTCAAGCAGCAAACACGCCGCGACAATGTAGGCGAAGAACTCACCGACGGTCGCGTAAATATAGGAGTACGACGAGCCCGATGCGGGAATGCGCGACGCCAGCTCCGCATAGCACAGCGCAGTGAGACCGGCCGTGAAGGCCGCGATGAGGAACGAGAGGATGACCGCAGGACCGGCCTTGGGCACCGCTTCGGCAAGCGTGAAAAAAATGCCGGTGCCGATGGTGCCGCCGACGCCCAGCATGGTCAATGAAAATACGCCGAGGGTGCGATGCAGGCTGTCGCCGGACACTGTCGTGGCATCGTTGGCGGCGTCGTGTTTGTTCATCGACGTGGTGCGAAAAAGTTTTTGGCGAAGCGTTGGT
>JANMPY010000298.1:0-4674 GCA_031370095.1 Betaproteobacteria bacterium | reverse complement strand
GTCCGACCTTGCCAAAGGCACCGTCTGGCTGGAGCGATTTTTCGGCGTTGCGCTATCGCCCATCGGCACGCACGCACGCATGGGCACACACAATCGTCTGCTGTCGTTGGGACCATCGTGCTATCTCGAATTGATTGCGATCAATCCCGCCGCCGCGCCGCCATTCATGAAGCGCTGGTTTGGGCTCGATACCGATGACGTGCGGGAACGCATCGCGACCAAGCCGCGCCTGCTCGGCTGGGTCGCGCGCACCACCGAGATTGACGCGCTGTCTGCAAAAACTGGCGGCCTGCTCGGCCAAGTGCATGCAATGTCGCGCGGCGATTTTCGCTGGCGCATTACGATTCCGGATGATGGCTATGCGGTGGAAGCGGGGCTAATACCTACGCTTATTCAATGGGATTCTCCAACGCATCCCAGCGAGCGTCTGCCCGATCTTGGCTGCCGATTCGAGTGGATGGAAGCGGCGCATCCAAATCCGGGCAAGGTACTTTATTTGTTAGGCGAATTGGGGTTGGAGAACGTGATGAAGGTGACACCGACGCCACCCTATTCAGGCATGACCATGTGTGCCTACATTCGCACGCCGGATGGCGTGAAAACGTTGATGTCCTGATGCGGGCACGCCGCTATAGGCTAAACTGACAACACGATGAAAATATTTCTGAAACGATTTGCGATTGCACTGCTCGCGCTAGCCGCCACTGCAATCACCATCACCGCCATCGAATATTTCGGAGGACAACCCATGGGACTATTTGCCGGCTCTCGCCCCGCCAATCTTGGCTATAGCGCGGGGAAATTCGCGTTGCCAACGTGGAAACCAAATTGCGTTTCATCGACGGTGGACAAGAGCGACGACAAACATTTCATCGCGCCGATCGCTTTCAGCGGATCGAGTGCGGACGCGTGGAAAAAACTTGTCGGCGTCGTCAAGAGCAACGCGCGCGTCAAGCTGGTGAGTGAAAACACCAGCTATCTTTACGCTGAATTCAAAAGCGCCGGTATGGGGTTTGTCGATGATGTTGAATTTGCGCTGGATGAAACGGCGGGGGTGATTCAGGTGCGTTCTGCCTCACGTTTGGGTATTCGCGATTTGGGTGCAAATCGTGCGCGAGTGGAAGTGATTCGCGCACAGTTCGGAAAGTAATGTCGCGCGCGTGCAAGGTCTGCGATTAACGCCGCTTAAATATCTAGCGCCCGCTGCAGCACCCGCGCCACATGCAGCGCCTCCCTGCCCGCGCTATCCGCAATCTGATGACGGCAACTCGTGCCATCGGCAACGATGGTCACGTTTGCATCGGCAGCGCGTACCGCAGGTAGCAGCGCGAGCTCGCCCATCTTCAGTGACATCTCAACGTGCTCGGCTTCGAACCCGAATGCACCTGCCATGCCGCAGCAGCTCGACTCTATGCTTATCACCTTCGAGTCGGGAATCCAGCTCAACACTTCCTGAACCGGCGTGAATGCGGCAAAAGCTTTCTGGTGGCAATGGCCGTGCAGCAGCAATTCAGGCTCCGGCAGCGCTTGCAGCGGTAAATTAAGGCGGCCTGCTTTTTTCTCGGCAACCAGAAACTCTTCCAGCAGCATCGCGCGAAGCGCCAGTGCAGCCGCACTTGCACCAGGAAGCAGGGAAAGAAATTCATCGCGCAACGTGAGCAGGCAGGAAGGTTCGAGGCCGATGATCGGGATACCTTTATCGACAAAAGGTTTTAAGGCAGCGAGCGTGCGACGTGCCTCTTCGCGCGCTTTATCGACCATACCACTGCTAAGAAAGGTGCGGCCACAGCAGAGTGGGCGATTGCCGTCGGCGGCAGTTGCGATGTGGACAGTGTAGCCAGCCGCCTCGAGCACGCGACGTGCGGCGTGCAGATTTTCCGGCTCGAAATAATTGTTGAACGTGTCGGCGAGCAGCACCACATCATTGAATCCATCGCCAATCGCGACCTTGGCGGCAGAGCGTTGCAAAAAACTCTCGCCAGCCCATTTCGGCAATGTCCGTCTGGCTGAAAAACCGGTGATTTTTTCCGATAACCACGCAGCGCCGGGCACGACATCGCGCAGGTTCATCAGCCACGAAATTCTCGACGCAGTGGGCGCATAACGCGGCAAATACGCAACCAGCTTGTCGCGCAGCGTATGTCCGTGCCGTAGTTTGTAGTGATGGAGAAATTCGATCTTCATCTTCGCCATGTCGACACCGGTCGGGCACTCGCGTCTACAGCCTTTGCAGCCGACGCAGAGATCCATCGCATCGTGTACTGCATCCGACGCCAATCCATCCGTGTCCGCAGCGCCGGTCAACGCGTCCTTTTCGAGCTGCCCGCTGATCGCCAGTCGCAGCGTGTTGGCCCTGCCGCGCGTCACATGCTGCTCATCACCGGTGACGCGGTAGCTTGGGCACATGGTGCCTGCATCAAATTTTCGGCAGGTGCCATTGTTGTTGCACATCTCGACGGCAGCAGCGAAACCGCCGCTGTCTTTCCAGTCGAGCGCCAAGTCGATTTTCTGCGTGTTGTATTGCGGCCTGTATCGAAATAGCGAGCGGTCATCCTGCTTCGGAGGATTAACGATCTTGCCGGGATTCATCAATCCTTTTGGGTCAAATATGGATTTGATTTCGCCCAATGCGTTCGTCAAACGGACCCCCAGAAACGGCGCGATCCATTCCGAGCGCACCAGGCCATCGCCGTGCTCACCGGAATAGGCACCCTTGTATTCACGCACCAGTTGCGAGGCTTCCTCGGCAATCGCACGCATTTTTTTTGCACCGTCCGCTTTCATGTTGAGGATCGGTCGCACATGCAGGCAGCCGACCGAAGCGTGCGCATACCACGTGCCCTCGGTGCCGTACTTTTGAAATACTTCGGTCAGGCGGCGCGTGTATTCAGCCAGATGCGGCAATGGCACGGCGCAGTCCTCGATGAAGCTCACGGGTTTACCGTCGCCCTTCATCGACATCATGATATTCAAGCCGGCTTTGCGCACTTCCCAAACCGCTTTTTGCAAATTAGCATCGGGAATTTCCACCACGCCGCCAGGGAAACCCAAGTCCGCCATCAGCTCGACCAACTGTTGCAATTTCGCCAGTTGCTCGGCGTGCTCCTCGCCGGAAAATTCCACCAGCAACACGCAATCCGGCTCGCCCTGCAAAAAAGCGTCCACCGTTTTTTTGTAAATCGCAATGCCGCGCGCGAGATTAAGCATGGTGCGATCCACCAGCTCAACGGCGGACGGCCCCAGCTTCACGATGTGTTGCGCCGCGTCCATACCGTCATAAAAACGCGGGAAATGGCACACGCCGAGCGTCTTGTGTTTTGGTAACGCGGTTAGTTGCAAATGAATGCGCTCGAAGTATCCAAGCGTGCCTTCAGAACCAACCAGCAACTGCGCGAGATTGAATCGCGCTGGCGCCAATCGATCCAGGTTATAGCCAGCCACGCGGCGGGCAATCGGAAACATTTTATCGGCAATTTCGCTTGCCTCACGCGCGTAGAGAGCGTGCATCGCGTCACGAATCGAGCCAAAACCCGCGCCGTTATTGGCTTCCAGAGCATCGATGCCGAAATGAAAACGCCGGTTACTGCTAAGCCATGCGTCAATTCCCGTCACGTTGTCGACCATGTTTCCGTAGGCAATTGATCGCGAGCCGCAGGAATTATTTCCGCTCATGCCGCCGATGGTGGCCTGCGCTGCGGTCGATACATCAACCGGAAACCAGAGACCGGACGATTTTAGCTTGGCATTGAGATGATCGAGCACCATGCCGGGCTCGACAATTGCGCTGCTTCTTTCCGCATCAAAATCGATGAGCGCGTTCAGATATTTGCTGTTGTCGATCACCAGTGCTGCGCCGACGGTCTGGCCGCACTGCGACGTGCCCGCGCCGCGCGGCAGGATCGCGACACTTTCCTCCGCAGCGATCTGCAAGGCGCTGACGGCAGCGTCCATGGTGCGCGGCACCACCACGCCAATCGGCATGATCTGGTAAATTGAAGCGTCGGTGGCGTAGCGCCCGCGTGCAGCGACGTCGAACATGACTTCACCGTTGACCTCGCGGCGCAAACGCGATTCGAGTGGCGTTGGTGCTTTGGTTCTGGCGGCGAAATGAACCTTGGCAGGCGTACGGTTAGGGTTTGTGCTCATGGCATCTTGATCGTAAGCGTTTGTAGTCGGCAGTTTCTCGCCAATAGTGTATACAAACAACTAGACGCAAACCGAAATTGGTTCATCAACGAAAGGCTATCACTCATGACGCAAACTCCGCACCGCGCTGGCCGCCACTTCCTGCAAATACCAGGACCGACCAATGTGCCTGATCGCGTGCTGCGTGCCATCGACGCGCCGACCATCGACCACCGCGGTCCGACTTTCCAAAAACTCGGCCATGAAGTTTTGGAAGGCGTCAAAGCTGTTTTCCAGACCAAAAACCCCGTCATCATTTATTCCGCGTCCGGCACCGGCGCGTGGGAGGCGGCGCTGGTGAATACCTTGTCGATGGGCGATAAAGTATTGATGGTCGAGACCGGCCATTTCGCAACACTCTGGCAAAAGATGGCGGTCAAGCTCGGTTTGAAACCGGAATTCATCGCGGGCGATTGGCGGCACGGCGTGAATGCGGCTGAAATCGGCACGCGATTGGAAGCCGATAAAAATCATGAGATCAAAGCCGTC
>JANMPY010000232.1:0-3256 GCA_031370095.1 Betaproteobacteria bacterium | reverse complement strand
GTGGTGCCGAATGCGCTGGTGGAGATTGAAGTGGTGGCGGTCAGATCGAAGTGAAGCCGGTGTTTGCTGCCAAGCCCTGATGCACAAGCGCTTGATACCCAGGCACCAGGGCGTACGACAGACTCTAGCACTGGCGCGCATTTCGAGGTGCTTCGGTGATGTTGATGGTGATGTCTTCACGTTGCGGTTTACCTAGCGCGCCTCGGTTATTCGAATCATCGGTGCCGGTTATTGGCGTAAAGGAAAGGTCGTCTATGAGCGCAAAAATCAAATACACGGATGAACCCCTTGGCAGGATTAAAGTGATGCCTGACTTTCTTCCATCGCCAGCGGAGTTGGCGTTTCGTGAAGAGGGCGTGAAAGTCACGCTCGCTCTCAGCAGGAAAAGCATCGAGTTTTTTAAGTCCGAGGCGACCAAACATCACACGCAGTACCAGCGCATGATTCGCCGACTGATTGATGCCTATGTTGACGCTCAGGCGCTGCCACTTCGTTCAAAGGGACGCGCCGAAAAGCGGCGCACTCTTTAGCTGAAACATTGATGCTCTTGGCAAGCTTCATCGCAAATCACCCGGGTTTCAATTGGGAAATTAACCTCACAAAATCGCGATCAGTTTTGATATGGTTTCTTTAGTTTTTAATCCACGATGATGCAAACACTCTCCCGTCGCGATCTACTCAAATTCGCCAGCGCCAGTCTCGCCAGCAGCGTGCTTGGTGGTTGCGCGTCGGCCCCGATGTGGCGCGGCGGCCCGACCGAATATCGCCGACCGTTGTCACTGCGTCCCTTCGCGCGTCCGCAGATTGCCGAAGAACAGATCATCCGCACCCGCGTCGGACTGCGACCGTTTCGCCCCAGTGGTTTTGTGGTGCGCGGCGAACGGCTCGGTGAAAAAATTGTGATCCACAACTACGGTCATGGTGGCGGGGGCATCACGCTGTCTTGGGGATCGTCGATGCTCGCGATGCGCGAGCTACCTTATATCGCGGATCGCCGTGCTGCGGTGCTGGGCTGCGGCGTGATGGGGCTTTCGACGGCGCGCTTGTTGCAGGCACGCGGCTGGCAGGTGACGATCTATGCAAAAGATTTGCCGCCACACACCACGTCGGATGTCGCTGGTGGGCAATGGGCACCAACGGGCGTATTTCGATCAGGCTCTGAAAGCCCCGCGTTCGCAGCACAGCTCAACGAGGCGCTGCGGATGTCGCACGAGACGTTCAGCACATTGGTGGGGTCAACTTACGGCGTGAATTTGCGTGAAAATTATTTCCTGAGTCAAACGCCGACGCGCGCGCAGGACTATTATTATCTTGAGCGCTGGCCCGAATTATTTCCATCCATCGCCGAGCTCTCGCCCGATGAGCATCCGTTTCCGGTGCCATACGCGTTGCGGCATTTGTCTTATCTGATCGAGCCGGCGATTTATTTGCCGCGTCTCATGCAGGAGCTGCGTGATGCAGGCGGCAGTATCATCGTGCGCGAGATGATCCATGTGTCTGATGTGCTGGCGTTGAATGAGCCGGTCATTTTCAATTGTACGGGTCTCGGCGCGCGCGAATTATTCAATGATGACGAGCTCATTCCCGTGCGCGGCCAATTGGTCTTCATGCCCGCTGATGAGCGCGTTGACTACTGTACCCATGGCAGCGGTGAGGGATTGCTTTACATGTTCCCGCGCACCGATGGCATCCTGCTCGGCGGCACGTTTGAGCGCGGCGCGACCCACCTAGAGCCTGAGGCTGAGACCACCGCGCGCATTGTGCGCGAGCATGCGCGAATGTTTCAGGCGATGCGGGTTTGATGGCAGACGCATGACGAGTTCGCAGTCACCCACGCTCTCCGTTGAAGCCATCGACCGCATCATTCAAATGGCGTGGGAGGACCTCACACCGTTCGACGCTATCGAGGCGCAATTCGGCATACACGAAGCGGGCGTGATCGCGTTGATGCGTAGCCAATTGAAGCGCGGCAGTTTCAAGGTCTGGCGCGAACGCGTGACGGGGCGAAAAACAAAACACAAGGCATTGCGAAACGACACGGTAATGCGTTTCAAATCCAGCGACCAGAAAGGCTAATGCGGATATTTTTCTCACATCCACCAAGCATGCGTACGTTTTTTAACCTCTTGCTTTTTATTTTTATCGCAAGTTTTGTTGCCGGGTCGCAGGCGGTCTCCGGCACATTCGCGCCGTTCTTATCGTCCATTTAGTAGGCTGCAAAACAAAAAAATTCGGGGAATTTCAACAAATTCCCGGGGATGTTCACACGACGCGCCAACTGGCAGTGGGTGGCAATCGGTGTGGCTACCAGCATCACGCTCACAACAATCGCGTGAACCATGAAGCTCGTCCATCCTATGAGAAACGGGCAAAGTCTTGATTGACCGGCAAGTCGTGGGGCGGCTTCTTGGTTTTGCCAAACTCTAACATTGACGCGGGCATCCGGTCATTTATGCTCTGAACGCCGCGCCAAATATAGACTTTGCAAACTTATTCCTTGCAGTTCGGCCAGCGCGTAAACGCAAGAAAAGTTTCCTGGCTTTCCACCAAATCCGCATTGACAAATTTCACGCTCGCTCCGGGCGGGCCATTGTGGCACCACGCGACCAGTTGCTCAATCGCGTATTCGTTGCCTTGCGTGATCGCTTCCACGCTGCCATCCTCAACATTTCGCACCCAGCCGTTGATCTCCAGCGCCTGTGCCACGACGCGCATCGATTCGCGAAAACCAACGCCTTGCACGCGACCGGTGATTGTGATGCGCACGGTAACGGTCTGGCCGCTCATTCGTCGTGACGAATGTTTTTGCTGCGCACCGATTTCACGGTCGCGCGGGTTTTCTTTGCCTCGATGCGGCGCTCCTTGGAGGCGCGCGTGGGCTTAGTGGCGAGGCGTTTTTTCGGCACGTGATTGAGCTTGGTGAGACGCCTGATCAGTCGCTCAAATGCAGTTTCCTTGTTGCGAAACTGTGAAGGCGAGTCTTGCGCGATCACCACCACGCCGGAGGGCAAATGGGTGAGGCGAATGGCGGAATTGGTTTTGTTAACGTGTTGTCCACCGGGGCCTGAGGCGCGGTAGGTGTCGAGGCGAATTTCCAGCTCGAGCGTGTCACGGTCCACCGCGTACGGCGGCAGCCGCAGCGGTAGTTCGCGCTCGGTCACTTGATGCGCATCCCAGGTACGGCGCCAGCGTCCGGTGCCAGCAAATAAATGCCGGTGCCGTCGCCTGCGGCCAGCACCATGCCTTGCGACTCGCC
>JANMPY010000220.1:0-3545 GCA_031370095.1 Betaproteobacteria bacterium | reverse complement strand
GACATATTGTCCGACCATTCCACCGCATCGAAAATAAAAAATTCGGGTTCCGGACCAAAGTAGGCAACGTCACCCAAGCCGCTTGCTTTCAAATACGCTTCGGCGCGATGGCCGAGCGAGCGCGGATCGCGGTCGTAACCTTTGCCGGTCGAGGGCTCGATCACGTCGCAGGAAAGTACCAGTGTTGGTTCGTCGTAAAAAGGGTCGACGAAAGCAGAATCCGGATCCGGCATCAGAATCATGTCGGACGCCTCAATGCCTTTCCAGCCGGCAATCGAGGAGCCGTCAAAGGCGTGACCTTCGGTGAATTTTTCTTCGTTGAATGCTTTCACCGGCACGGATACATGTTGCTCTTTGCCCTTGGTATCGGTAAAACGGAAATCAACAAATTTGATTTCGTTTTCCTTGACCATTTTTAGTACATCTGCGACTGCCATGTGGTTCTCCTGATTGATGTGCGGAACGTTGCAATTTTAGCCATTTGCTGAACGAGAAAAATAGCAGAAAGCATGCCACTCAATAGTACGATCTAAATAATTGATTCTTAACACAACAACTGCGCAGCGCTTAATTGTTAGCACCATATTGGGGCGTCAAATATTTCTCCGCACCAACATGGATCAGCGCGCTCTTAAACAATATCACCATAATACATAAGTCACATCGTGTGATTGACGCGGAGCAGACCATGTCGATTTTGCCCCGGATTTTTTCTTTCATGCACCAAACTCAACGCTCAACACCGCGCCAATCAAAATGACTGATCGTTACGCCGTCATCGGACACCCGGTTCTCCACTCGAGGTCGCCGGAAATTCACGCAGCCTTCGCGCGCGAATGTGGCATGGACATTCAGTATGAGCGAATGCTCGCGCCGCTTGCCGGATTTGTCGCGACCATCGACACGTTTCGCAACAGCGGCGCATCGGGCGCCAACGTCACGTTGCCGTTTAAGCTCGAGGCCTTCGCCTACGCGAGCGAGGCCACCGCACGTGCCGCACGCGGTGGGTCCGTCAACACCTTAAGCTTTGTAGGCGAAAAAATAATTGGTGATAACACTGACGGCGTGGGACTGTGCCGCGATATTGTCCAAAACCTTGGCCAGTCATTGCAAGGTGCCAGAATATTGCTCATCGGCGCGGGCGGCGCTGCGCGCGCCGTGGTGGGCGCGTTGCTCGACTGTCAGCCGGAAAATTTAGCCATCACGAATCGAACAGCCGCTAAAGCGCAAGCGATCATGAAAGACTTCAGCGCAGAAAAATCCCTCTGCGTGCTTGGTTTGGCTGAGTTGCCAGCGCGGCGTTTCGATGTGCTTGTCAATGCGACTTCCGCCAGCCTCACGGCCAGTCTGCCACTGGTGCCCACATCGTGCTTCGACAAAAACGCGCTTGCCTATGACATGATGTATGGCAAAGGGCTGACACCGTTTCTGGCGCTTGCGGCAAACGCGGGCGCACGCACAGCGGATGGATTGGGCATGCTGGTCGAGCAAGCTGCGGAGGCATTTTATGTTTGGCGCGGGGTGCGTCCTTCCACCGCGCCGGTTATTTCACTGCTAAAAAAACCCGCATCGTGATTCGCTGGGCGTTCCGCTATGTGTTTGCAATCATCGGCCTCATTGTTGCCGTGTTTCTAGCCTATCAGGGCTACGTGGCGTTAAAGCTTTGGTGGTGGGTTGACCGCAATCCGGCGTCAACCGCGTTCATGGATCAGCGCTTAACCATCATGCGCGACACAAACCCGAACGCAAAACTCCAGCAGCAATGGGTGCCATACGAAAAAATTTCCAGCCATCTCAAACGCGCCATTTTAGTTGCTGAAGACGACACGTTCGCAGACCATGAGGGCTTTGACTGGGACGGCATCCAAAAAGCGATGGACAAAAACCAGCGAAAAGGCAAAGTCGTCGCTGGCGGATCGACGATCTCGCAGCAACTCGCCAAGAATCTTTTTTTGTCAGGTGAGCGTTCGATGCTGCGAAAAGGTGAGGAGGCGCTGATCACCTTGATGATGGAGCGGATACTCGATAAAGAACGCATTCTGGAAATTTATCTCAACGTCATCGAATGGGGTGACGGTGTGTTCGGTGCCGACGCGGCGGCGCGACATTATTTTGGTATTTCCGCCGCGCAGCTTTCGCAGGAACAAGCCGCGAAGCTGGCTGCGATGGTGCCCCGACCGCGTTTTTACGACCGCAACCGAAACGCGCCCTGGTTACTCAAAAAAACGCAGATCATTCTTAATCGCATGCCGAGAGCACAGCTTCCATGAGAATCGACGATGGGGTTTGTTGACTGGATTTTCTTTGGCCCGGCTAAATTGATTGCCGCTTGGCCTTATGCAGGCTTTTTAATCGCCGCCCTATTGATCGGTGTGCAGGCCGCGTTTTCGTGGCGCAACGGAGCACTGTTTGAACGCAAATTTTTTCGCGAAGCACCGGTCTTTGCGGGTTTGCTGTGGGTGATTTTTAATCTTTACGAATTGCAGTTTGCCGCGACACTAGCGCAAAAGCTCACAGGCAGCAGCCTGCGGATGGATTTGATCATCCTGGTGCCAATTCTGTATGTGCTGACGTTGGCCGCGATGCTGTCGATACGCACGCAACTCAAAACGAAAGCCACAAACACTTAGCGCCAACGCGATAACGTCTGTTGGACGACGCGCACAGATTATCGGCGCGGGCGATCCCGACGTGGCTTGTTGGGGTCGCGTGGACGCGAATTGGAGCGTCGGGTAGCGGAGATGGATATTTTCATATGAATAATCCGATCCGGCAGACTGAGGCCGAAGCCTTTCCCGCACGGACCGGAATCCAACGATTGCCTTAGCGTTAAATTCAACCCATCGGTTTGATGAGCGGCGTGATCACCGGGGTGACCATCGGCGCCGGCCTTACGGCCATGGGTTTCGCAGCGGCTTTCTTCTTGGGAGCAGCCTTCTTTTTGGCTGGTTTCTTTTTAGCAACGGCTTTGTTTTTAGGCGCTGCTTTTTTCTTGGCGGCCGGCTTTTTCTTGGCGGCTACCTTCTTTTTAGCAGCGGGTTTCTTCTTCGCTGCGGGCTTCTTTTTAGCGGCCGGTTTTTTGGCTGCTGGCTTCTTTTTCGCTGCTGGTTTTTTAGCAGCGGGTTTCTTTGCTACTTTTTTTGCTGCAGGTTTCTTTGCTGCCGGCTTCTTTGCTACTTTTTTTGCTGCCGGCTTTTTCTTGGCTGTTGCCATGATCAAACTCCTTTCGATGGTTGATCTCGCGTCGCGCTATGCTCGATTCCCTGGCCAAGGCGTTAAGTCCCGAGGGGCACTCGATTGTCGATGAACGGCTTGAGCACAACAATCTATTCAATCTGCTCGGCGATCCAACGCTCCGAATCCATCATCCGCGTCCACTTTCGATTCAATCGCCCGAAGAAACATCGGCTGGATCGGACTTGATCGTTCGCGGCCACACTCCTATCCCGGGAAGACTGGTGGTCGAATTAGCCTATACGCGGCAACGCGTCCCGGAAGCCGCGAAACAATTGCGACAGAACGACGATCAACTCGATCAGATTAAA
>JANMPY010000200.1:0-3282 GCA_031370095.1 Betaproteobacteria bacterium | reverse complement strand
AGACAAACTGGCAGGAGCTGTAGAACATCGTGATCATGACAGGCTTGCCGCGCCAGTCCGCGAGCGTGGATGTGTTGCCTTGCTGGTCAGCGCCGACAGCCGCAATCAGGGCGATCCGGACAAATTGCAATTCTGCGGTGCGGGCGCGATCAGTTTGAAAGATCGCGACAACTATGCGGTGCTGATGCGTATCGCGCTGCTGTCCTCGCTCGCCGCAACCTCGACCACAAATAACCTTGGCTTTCGCTGTGTGCGGCCTTTGTTGGCGGAGAAAAAATGACGATCATGTGCAGGAAGCGCTATGGAGTAGGGGTGTGCATCTTTGCGGCGGTATTGGTAACGTTCACGCCATTCCTGCCAAGCCTTGCTGCGACGTTGAACGCCGCGCCGTTGCCTGCGAGCTCGGTTTACCAACTCTCGGTGCCGTTCACCGACCAGCGCGGCAACACATCCACGCTCGCGGACTGGCGCGGCAAGCCTGTCATGATCACGATGTTCTACAGCTCCTGCCAGTTTGTCTGCCCGCGTATTGTCGAGGCACTGAAACGCACCGAGGAAAATCTCGGTTCGCAACGCGCACCAGTGCCGGTGCTGATGGTGAGTTTCGATCCGGTTCGCGACGATGTGGCAACGCTAAAGGCGATGGCGGAGGAACGCCGTATTGATTCCAAATTGTGGACACTCGCGCGCACCGATGCCCGCAACGTGCGCAAACTTGCTGCAATGCTTGGCATTCAATATCGGGAATTATCCAGCGGGGAATTCAATCACAGCAGTGTGATTATTTTGCTTGACGCTGAGGGGCGTGTAGTCGGAAAAACCTCCATGATCGGCGAAGCAGATCCGGCGTTTGTGAAGTTGGTACGGAAAACGACGATGTAGTGTCGATCAACGTTGTCGCAACAGTGCATGTAGTCGCAAAACGCCATTTGGCGGGCATTTCAGGCAATAAATGGCTGGAAAGCCGCGCCAATGCTTGAGGTTAGCTAATCGTTTGTGAGCAAGCTATTTATTTTCGTCGCTTTTCGCCACCGCATGCCCGCCAAATCCCTTGCGCATCATCGCCAATAATTTTGCCGCATAGTCGCCATGTCCCTGGCTTTCAAAGCGCGTCATCAGCGCCAGCGACATCACCGGTGCCGGGACGCCCAACTCTATCGCCTCAATCGCGGTCCAGCGGCCCTCGCCGGAATCGGCCACGGTCGGTGCGATGCCGTCGAGCGCCTGATCGCCTTTGAGGAAATCGGCCGTGAGATCGAGCAGCCATGATTGCACCACGCTGCCGTGTCGCCAATTCTCCGCAATCGCTGCGATGTCGAGATCAAATTCGCGCTTGGCGGTGAGCAGGGAAAATCCTTCCGCGTAGGCCTGCATCATTCCGTACTCGATGCCGTTGTGAACCATTTTCGTGAAATGGCCCGCGCCAGACGGGCCGCAGTGCAGCCACTGATTCGCATGCGGGCTCAAGGCATTTAGCACACGTTCGATGCGCTTGATCGCCGCCGCTTCGCCACCGGCCATGATGCAGTAGCCGTTTGCCAAGCCGTGAACGCCGCCCGACACACCCGCGTCGACGAACTGCACGCCGATGTCGCGAAATTTTTCGGCATGCTCAATCGAGGTTTTATAAAAACTGTTGGCACCGTTCACCAGCACATCGCCCGCCGTGAGTTTGAACAATAGCTCATCAATTACCCGCGCTGTCGTCTCGCCTGCTGGCAACATCAGCCAGACAACGCGCGGCGTTTTGAACGCGTTCAGCATCGCATCGAGCGAATAGGCACCATCAAAGCCGGGCTCATTTTGCAGCGCATCGACCGACTTGCCGCTGGCATCGAAACCGACGACGTGAATATCGGCGCGACATAGCTTCATGGCCATATTGGCCCCCATCTTGCCTAAACCCACGAGACCAATTTGCATGTCAGATCACTTTCTTTCGAATTGCAGAAACAACAATCTCGGCCAGAATCACGACCGCAAAAATAGTCAACAACACCACCGCGACTTGATCCCAGCGGAATAAATTCATCGCCGAATCCATCGCCATGCCGATGCCTCCCGCGCCGACCAAGCCCAGCACAGCTGATTCACGCACGTTGATGTCCCAACGAAACAGCGCAATGGAAAAGAACGCGGGCTTCACCTGCGGCCAGTAGCCTTTGAGAAAGATACTGCTTTTCGGCGCGCCGACCGCGGTCAGCGCCTCTATCGGCCCGCGCTGCGCTTCCTCAATCGCCTCGCCGAACAATTTGCCGACGAAACCTATCGAGCGAAACGCAATCGCCAGCGTGCCCGCCAGCGCGCCGGGCCCGAAGATAGCGATGAAAAGTAGCGCCCACACCAGCGAATTGACCGAACGCGATGACACCAAAATCAATTTCGCAAAATAGTTGATCGACTTAAACGGCACCAGATTGTTGGCAGCCAGCATGCCGACCGGCAGCGCAAACACCAAGCAAAGCAGCGTGCCCAGGGTCGCGATATTTAGCGTTTCAATCAACGCCGCGTGGACTGATTTGCCGTAAAAAGCGCTGTCGATTGGCCACATGCGCACAAAAAAATCTTTCACTTGCTCCGGCGCATCGTATAAAAATTCCGGAATGAATTCGATGTTGCGTACCGACAAGACAATGGCCGCGACGGCGATGAAATAAAACGCAAACCGAATTGTCCGTTGCTCAAATGTGAATCGCTGCCATTCGCGATTGATGCCGGCCATCACCTTGCCATTTGCCATGGGCATCGTCATTCTTGCAGCCCACGCGCAGCCACACTCGTATGTGTGCGGTCGCGGGAAAACCATTGCGAAATTGTTTTGTTGTCGAGAAACACCGCACGCAGCACGTTGGATAAAATTTCGCCGATGAAAATCAGCGTGATGATCGAGATCAAAATGGCAAGCACAAAATCGTAATCAAAACGCTGGAACGCCGAGAACAAGGTGCCGCCGATGCCGCCTGCACCGACGATGCCGACCATGGTCGAGTTACGCAGATTGGAGTCGAGCTGGTACGTGCAAAATCCCAAGAAGCGCCCGAATACCTGCGGCAGCACACCGAAGATCAGCACATTGGCGAACGACGCGCCTGACGCGCGCACGGCTTCCACCTGCTTCAAGGAAATCTCTTCGATCGCATCGGCAAATAGTTTTGAAATAAAACCAATCGAGCCAATTACCAGCGCACCAATACCTGCCAGCGCACCGAAACCCACGGCTTTGACAAAAATAATCGCGACGATGACCGGATGAAAGGAGCGGCACAGCGCAATCAGAAACCG
>JANMPY010000198.1:0-1953 GCA_031370095.1 Betaproteobacteria bacterium | reverse complement strand
CGGCAAGGTATTGGGCAACTGGCGTTTTTCACCGCCACCGGTCAGGATCTCGACGGCGGACGCCTGCCCGTCAATCTTTGCGACCTTGTCGTTTTCAAACAGGACAGTTACTTTGTACTGCTGCTTGTCGCGCCCAAACGGCCCGTATTTGGTGCCTTGATCGAGGCTGAAATAATAATCCCAGCGATTGCCGTTAAACACATCCTGCAACAGCGGCGTGCCGAGCGCGGTGCGCACGTCGAGCCTGCTCATACCGGGTTTGATTTTCGCTACCTGCTCCTGCGTGACCAGATTTCCCTGCTGTATATCGATGCGATGGACGCCGAATCCGGCGCAGCCGACCATCAACGCGAGCGGAAATGCAACGGCGAGTGAGAAAACAAAATGGGTGACGCGCATGGCACACTTTCAAAACGAATTAACCACGCATTATAGCCGACCGCGCCACGACGAAATCGCGCGCAGTATCAGAGGAAGCAGACTCAAAACAGCTTATGATGACCAAATCAAATGCGAGATGAATATGAGCGAATCCAAAGAGTTGCGCAACATGGGCCTCAAGGCCACCTTTCCACGCTTGAAAGTGCTGGATCTATTTCAACATTCCAAGCAACGCCACATGTCGGCCGAAGATGTCTACAAACTGCTACTCATTGAGAACGCTGAAATCGGCCTGGCAACCGTCTATCGCGTGTTGACGCAATTTGAGCAGGCCGGACTTTTGGTGCGGCACCATTTTGAAAGTGGCAAAGCGGTATTTGAATTGAATGAAGGCAGCCACCACGATCACCTGATGTGCATGCAATGCGGTCGCGTTGAGGAATTCTTCGACGCGGAAATTGAAAAGCGGCAGCAGAAAATCGCCAAGGATCGTGGCTTCAATATTCACGATCATTCGTTGTATCTTTACGCCGATTGTGTAAAGGTCAATTGCCCGCACAAGAAACCTGCATAGCGTTGTCCGCTGCAAACGTAAGGAGTGAAGCGTGAATAAAATCTCGAGATGGATATTGTGGTGTGGCTGGATGATCGGCCTCGGTGTGTTTGGCATTGCAGGCGTCGCCTTGGCACGTGAAACCACACCGCGTGTCACCAATTTCCCGGTAATTCTTGCCGCAGATCTGCCAAAAGAGGGTCGCGACACGCTGGCCTTGATTCGCAGAGGTGGCCCTTATCCGTATGCAAAAGACGGCAGCGTATTTTCCAATCGCGAACGCATTCTGCCAAAGCAGCCGCGCGGCTTCTATCACGAATTCACCGTGAAGACGCCGCGCTCCCGCGACCGTGGCGCGCGTCGCATCATTTGCGGCGGCGCGGTCGGACGGCAGCAGGTATTGGAGACCTGCTACTACACAGACGACCATTACGCGTCGTTCAAGAAAATCAAGGAGTAACGCGATGGCCTCCCCCGAATTAAAAAATCTTCTCGCCAGCGATCAGCCGCGCGGCGTGTATTGGTCCAAGTCTCACGCGAGCGTGGCTGAGCTTTCCAAACTTGCGCGCAACAAAGGCATGGCTTTTTTTCATCTCGAAGGCCAGAAAATCGAGAAGAAGGAACAGTTCCTCAACCACGCTGCCGTGGCGCTGAAATTCCCCTCGCACTTCGGCAATAACTGGGATGCGTTCTACGATTGCCTTACCGACATGGACTCGATCGACGCCGAGGGCTACGTGATTTATTTCGATCATACCGATGCGTTTGCGGGGCATCATGAGAGCCAGCTTGAGACGGTGGTGGAGTTGTTTCAGGACGCCGTGGATTTCTGGAAGACTGAAGGCCGGCCGATGCTGGTGGTGTTGTCAGGCACCCATTCGCCGCCGGGGATGATGAAGATTTAGCACCCTGGGGCTCGTTGAAATTTGCATCATTTTCACGTAAGGGGAGTTGGTTGATGGTGCGCACTGAGATTGGATGGAGGAACGCATCGGTGGTGTATTAGGCGAACGTGCCCG
>JANMPY010000196.1:0-6973 GCA_031370095.1 Betaproteobacteria bacterium | reverse complement strand
AATATCCCAGACCAACGGCTCTTCGGCCTCGACCATTTTCTTGGCGGCCTTGATGGTGGTTGCTGCGCCCAACACTTCGAGCTTGTGGAAAATGAATGGCTTGAACAATTCCAGCGCCATTTTTTTCGGCAAGCCGCATTGATGCAGTTTCAACGTCGGGCCGACCACGATTACGGAACGACCGGAGTAATCGACACGTTTGCCGAGCAAATTCTGACGGAAACGACCTGACTTGCCTTTGATCATGTCGGCCAGCGATTTCAACGCGCGCTTGTTCGCACCCGTCATGGCCTTGCCGCGACGACCGTTGTCGAGCAGCGAATCGACCGCTTCCTGCAACATGCGCTTCTCGTTGCGGACGATGATTTCTGGCGCTTTCAATTCGAGCAAACGCTTCAGGCGATTGTTGCGGTTGATGACGCGACGATAAAGATCGTTCAAGTCGGACGTGGCAAAACGGCCACCGTCCAGCGGCACCAGCGGACGCAGATCCGGCGGCAATACTGGCAGCACTTCGAGCACCATCCAGTCGGGCTTGATGCCTGACTTGGAAAACGCTTCCAGCACCTTCAGTCGCTTGGAGATTTTCTTGATCTTCGCTTCGGATCCGGTGTTGCCGAAATCCTTGCGGAGCTGCTCCATTTCGTGCGGCAAATCGAGCTTGCGCAGCAATTCGCGAACACCTTCGGCACCCATCGCGGCGTGGAAATCGTCGCCATACTCTTCGACCTTGGCGAGATAATCATCTTCAGTCAAAAGCTGGCACTTGTTCAACGGCGTCATGCCTGGGTCGGTGACGACGAATGCTTCGAAATACAGCACACGCTCGATATCGCGAAGCGTCATGTCGAGCACCATGCCCAGACGGCTAGGCAATGATTTCAGGAACCAGATGTGCGCGGTCGGCGAGGCCAGCTCGATGTGGCCCATGCGTTCGCGACGTACCTTCGACAAGGTGACTTCGACGCCGCATTTTTCGCAGATCACGCCACGATGTTTGAGACGCTTGTACTTGCCGCACAAACATTCGTAATCCTTGATAGGTCCGAAAATTTTGGCGCAAAACAATTTATCGTGCTCAGGTTTGAACGTGCGGTAGTTGATCGTCTCAGGCTTTTTGACTTCGCCATAAGACCACGAACGAATCTTGTCAGGACCGGCCAGGCCGATCTTGATCGCATCAAATTCTTCTTCGTGCGTAACTTGCTTGAATAAGTCGAGTAGCGCTTTCATAATTTCTCCAGATGTCTGATTGGAATGCTGATGTGTGTGGCGACTAACCGTTCACAATCAAAAGCGCTCCAAATCTATATCGATGGCCAGCGAACGAATCTCTTTGACCAGCACGTTGAACGACTCCGGCATACCGGCATCAATCTTGTGCTCGCCCTTCACAATGCTCTCGTAAACCTTGGTACGTCCCGAGGTATCGTCGGACTTGACGGTGAGCATTTCCTGCAGCGTGTATGCGGCACCGTAAGCCTCGAGTGCCCACACTTCCATCTCGCCGAACCGCTGTCCGCCGAACTGCGCCTTGCCGCCCAGCGGCTGTTGGGTAACAAGGGAATACGGACCGGTCGAGCGTGCATGCATCTTGTCGTCCACCAAATGATGCAGCTTCAGGATATGCATGTAGCCAACGGTCACGTCGCGTTCGAACGGCTCGCCACTGCGACCATCGTGCAAGGTCGCCTGCGTCTTGGTCACGTTCAGCTTCAGACGTTTGGTCGTTTCTTCGTCGTAAGCGAGATCGAGCATCATGCGGATTTCGGATTCTGCCGCGCCGTCAAACACGGGCGTCGCAAACGGCACGCCACGCGTCAGGTTTTTCGACATCGTAATGATTTCTTCATCCGACAACTGACTTAAGTCTTCCTTCTTGCCGCTGGTGTTGTAGACCTTGTCGAGGAACTTGCGCAGCTTGGCGACACTGTCGTGCGCCTTCACCATCTCGCCAATTTTCAGGCCTAGTCCCTTGGCAGCCCAGCCCAAGTGCGTTTCCAGAATCTGGCCCACGTTCATCCGCGACGGCACGCCCAGCGGGTTCAACACGATGTCCATCGGCGTTCCGTCGGCCATGAACGGCATGTCTTCCACCGGCACGATTTTCGAGATCACACCTTTATTACCGTGGCGACCAGCCATCTTGTCGCCGGGCTGCAAACGACGCTTCACTGCGACATACACTTTGACCATCTTTTGCACGCCTGGTGGAAGTTCATCACCCTGCGTGAGTTTGCGTTTTTTCTCATCGAACGCTTTGTCGAATTCCTTGCGGGTCAGATCGAGCGCCTCTTTTTGCGATTCCAGTTGGCGCGCGTCATCGTCGTCGGTCAAGCGAATATCAAACCAGTCGTGACGCGGCAGATCTTCCAGATAGGCCTTGGTGATCTTGGTGCCTTTGGCAATCTTTTTCGGACCGCCCTTGGCAATTTTGCCGGCTAGCATTTTCTCGATACGCTGGAACAGATCGTCCTCAACGATGCGCAACTGATCGGCCAAATCTTTTTTGTAGTCTTTGAGCTGGTCGTCAACGATCTGTTGCGCCCGCTTGTCGCGCACAATGCCTTCGCGCGTAAACACCTGCACATCGATCACGATGCCGGAAATACCCGACTGCACGCGCAACGACGTGTCTTTCACGTCGGAGGCTTTCTCACCGAAAATCGCACGCAGGAGTTTTTCTTCCGGCGTGAGTTGAGTTTCCCCTTTCGGTGTGACCTTGCACCAATACATCGCCTGCTTCGACTTCCGCACCGATATAGACAATACCGGACTCGTCCAGGCGACCAAGCATGCGCTCAGACAAGTTGGAAATGTCGCGGGTAATTTCTTCTGGCCCTAACTTCGTGTCACGCGCGACCACCGACAACTCCTCGATATGAATCGAGGTGTAGCGGTCTTCGGCAACGATACGCTCGGAGATCAGGATCGAATCTTCGAAGTTGTAGCCGTTCCATGGCATGAACGCGACCAGCAGATTTTGTCCCAGCGCCAGCTCACCCATGTCGGTCGAAGCACCATCGGCAATCACGTCAGACTTGGCGATGATGTCGCCGACTTTGACGAGTGGACGATGGTTGATATTGGTGTTCTGGTTGGAGCGCACGTATTTCACGAGATTGTAAATATCAACGCCCGCTTCGCCCGGCTGGGTCTCGTTGTCATTCACACGCACAACGACACGACCGGCGTCGACGAAATCGACACGGCCACCACGGCGCGCCATTACGGCCGTGCCAGAGTCCATCGCGACGGTGCGTTCAATCCCGGTACCAACCAATGACTTCTCCGCACGCAGACAAGGCACCGCCTGGCGCTGCATGTTCGAGCCCATCAGTGCGCGGTTCGCGTCATCGTGCTCAAGGAATGGAATCAACGAAGCCGCTACCGATACGATCTGAGCCGGTGCCACGTCGATGTATTCGATCTTGTCAGGTGTGGACAACATGAATTCATTTTTGTTGCGGCACGATACCAGTTCGTCAACGAAGCGGCCCGATTTATCGGTCTCGGCGTTGGCCTGCGCGATCACATATTTGCCCTCTTCAATTGCCGACAAATACTCGATCTCACCGGCGACTTTGCCGTTGCTGACCTTGCGATACGGTGTTTCGATAAATCCATAATCATTCACGCGCGCATAGAGTGCGAGCGAGTTAATCAGACCGATGTTCGGTCCTTCCGGTGTTTCGATCGGGCAAACGCGGCCGTAGTGGGTCGGATGCACGTCGCGCACTTCAAAGCCGGCGCGTTCCCGCGTCAGACCACCCGGGCCCAACGCGGACACGCGGCGCTTGTGGGTGATTTCCGACAGCGGATTGGTTTGATCCATAAACTGCGAAAGCTGGCTCGAGCCGAAGAATTCCTTGATCGCTGCCGAAACCGGTTTGGCGTTGATCAAATCGTGCGGCATCAAATTTTCGCTCTCAGCCTGAGAGAGACGCTCGCGTACCGCGCGCTCGACACGCACGAGACCCGAGCGGAACTGGTTTTCAGCCAATTCGCCAACAGAACGCACGCGACGATTACCGAGGTGATCAATATCGTCGATTTCGCCACGACCGTTGCGCAGCTCAACCAGAATCTTGATGACGGCGACGATGTCCTCAGTAGACAAAGTCATCGCACCGGTAAGCTCCTCGCGACCAACGCGGCGGTTGAATTTCATACGACCGACGGCGGAAAGATCGTAGCGATCTTCCGAGAAAAACAGCGCATTGAACAGCGTGTTCACTGCGTCTTCAGTCGGCGGCTCGCCTGGGCGCATCATCCGATAGATCGCGACTTTGGCGTTCAGCGCGTCAACGGTTTCGTCGATGCGCAAGGTCGATGAGATATACGCACCCTGATCGAGATCGTTGGTGTAAATCGTATAAATCGTTTCCACGCCAGCGTCGATGAGTTTGCGCAGCGACAACTCGGTCAGCTCTTCGTTGGCCATCGCAACAAACTCGCCGGTATCGGTGTTGACGATATTGGTGGCCAGCACGCGGCCGATCAGGTACTCGTCATTCACCGCCAGGCGCTTCATTTTCGCGGCTTCAATATCGCGAATATGTTTTGCCGTGATGCGTTTGTCTTTCTGCACGATCACCTTGCCGTCTTTGGACAAAATGTCGAATTTCGCCATTTCGCCCTTCAAACGATCCGCGACCAGCTCAAGCTCGATCTCGCCTTTTTTGGAGATGTGAAATTCGTCGAAGACAAAAAATTCGCGCAGGATTTGATCCGGCGAATAACCGAGCGCCTTCAGCAAAATCGTCACCGGCATTTTGCGGCGACGGTCCACGCGGAAGTACAAATAATCTTTTGGGTCGAATTCGAAATCGAGCCACGAACCACGATACGGAATGACCCGCGCTGAAAACAGCAGCTTGCCCGACGAGTGGGTCTTGCCGCGATCGTGCTCGAAAAACACGCCGGGCGAACGGTGCAACTGCGAAACGATTACGCGCTCGGTGCCGTTGATGACGAACGAACCATTGGCCGTCATGAGCGGAATTTCGCCCATGTACACTTCCTGCTCTTTCAGCTCTTTCACAGTCGGCTTGGACGCTTCGCGATCCATGATCACCAGGCGCACTTTAGCGCGCAAAGGCGACGCATAGGTCAAGCCGCGTTGCTGGCATTCCAGCACATCAAACGGCGGCTGGCCTAGCTGATAGCTCACGTATTCGAGGCGTGCAAATTGATTGTGGCTCACGATCGGAAACACCGATGTGAAGGCAGACTGCAGGCCTTGATTGTTGCGCTTGGCAACGGCGACTTCGGCTTGCAGAAATTCGGCGTACGAATTCAGCTGCGTGGCCAACAGGAAAGGGACATCGAGAACGCTGGCGCGCTTGGCAAAACTTTTGCGAATGCGTTTTTTCTCGGTGTAGGTGTAGCTGGAAGTGACGGCGTGGGACATATACTCTCCGAACGTTGAAAGGAGTCGCGAGCTGGGTGCCCGCGTCAATGTTCATCGACTGGCGCTATCGATGAATTGATAACGTCAAGTAAGGCGAGGGGCCGCTACCCCTCTATGGCTGACAGCAATGGAAACATTGCCCGACCAAACTAGTCTTCTGCAGTCGTTTCAGAAGACAAAGCAGAGCGTGTTTGTATCTCGGTCGCTTTGCTTTGGCATCTAATCTAAATCACAAACTCTAGCACCGGTGCGGCTTTCAGAGGATTATTGCCCTGAAACGCGCGTGGATAAAGGAGTTTGAAATTTTTTACTACTTCAAAGTGCCAGCTCCCGCAGCGGTGTTCCGTGCGGGAGCGGCCTTTAATACAGCAAGCTTGATTACTTCGCTTCCGCTTTCGCACCAGCGTCGGTAAGCTTCTTGACGATTGCGTCGGCGTCAGCTTTATTGACACCTTCTTTAACCGCCTTCGGCGCACCTTCAACCAATGCCTTGGCTTCAGCCAAACCAAGACCGGTAATTTCGCGAACCGCTTTAATCACATTGATCTTGTTTGCACCAAATTCAACCAGCATCACGTTGAATTCTGTCTGCTCTTCAACAACCGCAGCAGCACCACCACCGCCAGCAGCAGGTGCTGCCATCGAAGCGGCCGATACGCCGAACTTTGTCTCAATTGCCTTGACCAGATCGTTCAAATCCATCACCGACATGGAATCAAGCGAAGCCAAAAATGCGTCTTTATCGAATGCCATTTTGAATTTCCTTTGAAAAAGTTAAGTTGTGACGAGTATTGGGGAGCAGCTAAAAACTACGCCGCAACGCCTTCGGATTTTTTCGCAGCGATTGCAGAAATCACGCGCGCCAGACCGGAAACCGGTGACTGCATGAGACCCAGCAATTGCCCCAGCAGCACTTCCTTGGACGGAATATTGGCCAGCGTTTGCACGCCCGCCTTGTCCAGAATCTTGCCGCCATAAGCGCCTGCGGTGATTGCAAACTTCTCATTGCCTTTGGCGAAATCGCTGACGACTTTCGCCGCCGCGACTGCATCAACCGAGAAGCTGTAAATCAACGGACCGACCATTTTGTCAGCGGCAACCTCGAAAGGCGTGCCGGCAACGGCGCGACGGGCCAGCGTGTTTTTGAGAACACGCATGTAAACGCCTTTGGCGCGCGCATCGCTGCGCAATTTGGTCAGCTGTGCAACCGAAGTACCCCGATACTCTGCGAGCACCATCGTCTGGGCTTTCGTCACTTGCGCGGCGATTTCCGAAACGACTTGTTTCTTACCATCCAGATTCAAACTCACGTTTGATCTCCTTTACGTTAATGATCGAATGCACCGAGCGATGCACTCAAACACACAGCGACCTTGCTTCGGAGATCGGTGTCGGCATATTCATGCCAACGTGTCGAAATCTTTGCTGGGACCGCCATCTGCGTAGGACGACATTTCCATCGATTAAATCTTCTACAACGATGCTGCCACTGCGGAAGATTCCTACGGTCTTTGACAACCCTCCTGATGCAAAAATCTGCACCAAGAGACCCAAAGAACT
>JANMPY010000171.1:0-4512 GCA_031370095.1 Betaproteobacteria bacterium | reverse complement strand
GGCCAAGATTGAAACCAAGGAAATCGGCGTGCTGTACAGCTCAGCCGATGGCGTGTGGCGGTTTATGGCCGATCTCTATCGAACCTCTTTCACCAATGAATTACAGGGCCGACCCGCACCCCTGCCACCCCTGTCATTAGGACCATCGCGCCGCAATGGATACGATGTGGAGGCGCGCGCGCGCGTTTACCAGAATGGCGAGAACAAGCTTTCTATTTTCGCCAACTACAGCAGGGTAAAAGGGGAACTGGTCGGTCGGACAAGCCCTGGCACCGACATACCGGATATTGCCGATTATCTGGCGAAATATGGTTTCGATCTTGCCGTGCCGCTACCCAATGGTCCTGCGGAAGTGATTACGTTTTCGGCCTCGCAGGTATTTGAGGGGCCGAAGTCACTGGAGCCGACCGGCGCATTCAAGACCAAGTCTTTTTCCCGCATTGACGCAACGCTCGCCTACACCAACAAGAATTGGAAGGGGTTCAGCGCATTCGTGGGTTTCGTCATCTATCCGAATCGGCGATTGGAGGAGACCGCTTTCTTGTTCGCGCCCAGCGTCGGCGTTTCGCCTAAGGCTCCGGTAACCGCACAGGGCGGAATATTCATTCCATTTTGATCTGGCTCGTCACACAAACTATCGGTGACCCCAGCTGTGAGGTGATGAACACCAAAGGCCGTCGCGGGAGCGCCACGCCACGACTGGTAGTGGCGTTTTTCGCGTTGGTGGGGGTGATCGTTCCGGTCACAAGCAGTGCCGCCGACGATCACCCGCGCGGCGGAACCATGGTCGTTGGTGTTAGCGGCGAGCCCGCGCATTTGAATCCGGCCATTACCACCGCCGGCAATCTCCACGGCATAACCGCTTCGATTTTCAACGGACTGGTCGGACTCGATCAAAAGGCCGAACCGGTTCCAGAACTGGCGGAAAAATGGCAGGTCTCGACGGATGGCAAGACCTACACTTTTTTTCTTCGCAAGGACGTGCGTTGGCACGATGGCGCACCCTTCACGGCCGCCGACGTCAAGTTCACGTTCGAGGAGCTGCTGCTGAAATTTCACGCCCGTACCCGGGCCGGTCTAAAGGATAATCTGACTGAAATCGCCGC
This sequence comes from Betaproteobacteria bacterium, assembly GCA_031370095.1. GTDB lineage: Bacteria > Pseudomonadota > Gammaproteobacteria > Burkholderiales > Usitatibacteraceae > UKL13-2. The sequence goes on along the minus strand of JANMPY010000171.1, from coordinate 3,406 downwards.
ACCCGATTCGCACACGGTGGTATTTCGTTTCCGTAACAGCTACGCGCCGTTTTTGCGTCGCCTCGACGTCATTGAAGCGCCCATCCTGCCGCGCCATATTTATCAGGGCAAAGATGCGTTTACCGGCGCGCCAAACCAGCGCCCGGTGGGTACCGGGCCTTTTCGCTTTGCTGAATGGATGCGTGGAAATCACGTCGTGCTCAAACGCAATGAAAGCTATTTTCGTAGCGGTCAGCCTTACCTTGATCGCGTGAATTTTCGCTTCCTGCCCAGCACCGCAGCTGCCGTGGTCGCACTTGAAGCTGGAGAGCTGGACTACCTGTCGAGTGTGGACGGTGCCAATCTCAACCACTTGCGCACGGCAAAAAAAATAACCTTGACGCGCAGCGCCGCTGGCTCGGGCGGATCCTACTGCATCATTACGCTGATCCCGAATTTGCGCATGCCCACACTGCAAATGGTCGCTGTGCGACAGGCGATAAATTTTGCAATCGACCGGAACTTCATCCTCGAAAGAGTATATTTTGGTGCCGGTCAAGCGGCACGGGGGCCGATTCATTCGGAGCTTACGTGGTTTGATCCTGCACTTGCAACCATGCCCTATGACCGCGCGAAGGCGAACCGGCTGCTGGACGATGCCGGCTTCCCGCTGGCAAGCAATGGCGTACGATTCAGCTTGCGGTTTGCGTATCCACACGCCGGATTCGGTCCGCTCGCGGATGCGCTGAAGACGCAATTGGCACAGGTCGGAGTCGAGCTCTCGCTTGAACCGGGAGATGTCAATGCAGTGACGGAGCGGGTGTTTGTGAAAAGTAACTTTGATCTGGGGGTTGCTTCACTCTGCAATGGGCCTGACCCGGATGTCGGCGTGAAGCGCATCTACCATTCCAGCAATATTCTTCCCATCCCCTTCGGCAACGGGGCTGGATACCGTAGTCCGGAAATCGACGCTTTATTCGACCGTGCGGTGCAAACGATGGATCACGCGAAACGACTTATCCTTTATCGAGAAATCCAGAGCAAGTTGATCGGCGAACTGCCTTACTTCTGGCTGACCGAGACGGAGGGGTATCGCGCCTACCGCAGTCACATCAACGGACTGCGGATCTGGAGCGCCAATGCCTTCGAGGGGGCTTACATAAACCGGCCACCGGGGAAATAGCAGGCGGTCGTCGATGCTCCAATACATCGCACGGCGCGTCGCATTGTCGGCATTTGTGCTGGTGCTAGTTGTTGTGCTGGGCTTTGCGCTTTTGAATTTGTTGCCCGGTGATCCGATTCTGTACCTGTTGCCTGAAGCTGCCGATTCACAGCAATACACTGAATTGAGGCATCGCTTCGGCCTGGATCGATCATTTCCTGATCGTTTCGGGGCATATCTGGGCGAGGTGGCTCGAGGCAACTTGGGGTATTCGCTAGCGCAGCATCGACCGGTCGCCGACGCAATCATCGAAAGGATCCCGGCGACGCTGGTGCTCGCCGCCGCCGCCTTGGTGGTAGCGCTCACCGGACCTCTTTTTGGTCTGCTTCTGGGTTACCTGGCAGCGCGCCACGCCGGCACCGAGCGCACCGGCTTCATGCTGCTGCTGTTACTCACGGGGCCACCGCCTTTCCTGACCGGATTGGTATTGATCCTCGTCTTTTCTCTGCAACTTGGCGTACTTCCCAGCCAGGGAATGTTTTCGCTTCACGAGTCACGTGAAGGCTTTGCGCAGATAACAGACGTGATCGCTCATGTCGTTTTGCCTTCAATCACTCTGGGCATTCAGCCGCTGGCGGTTCTGGCACGCGTCACCAAGTCGCGTATCACTGAAATCCTTGCGCAGGATTTCATCAGAACTGCGCGAGCAAAAGGTCTCGGTGAGTCGGCGATTGTCCTCCGCCACGCACTGAAAAATGCGCTTCCTGCACCCGTCGCCTTACTCGGTTCATCGGTGGGCCATTGGGTGGGTGGAGCGGTCATTACGGAGACCTTGTTCGCCTGGCCCGGCGTTGGACGGCTCGCGGTGGAGGCGGTATTGGCACGCGATTTCGCATTATTGCTCGGCACGATGCAGGTGGCGGCAATAGCGATCGTGCTTGCCAGCCTCGCCGTAGATTTATTCATCGCCGCACTGGATCCGAGGGTGCGACATGTCTAGACTGGAAATCGGCACCATCGCGACCTTGCTCGTCCTCGGGTTGATGGCGTTATTTCCCGCGATGTTTATCTTTCACCCACTCAACGACACTGCGGGGCTGCCGCTCGCGCATCCGGACTGGCAACACCCGCTGGGCACTGACGCATTTGGCAGGGATGTTTGGACGCAACTGGTTTACGCCACACGATACTCGCTGATCGTGGGACTGCTGGCGACCGGCATTGCGGTCGTTCTGGGCGTATCGGTGGGGCTACTCGCAGGTAGCGCGCGGGGCTGGATGGACGACGCGTTCATGCGGCTCGCAGACCTTGTTGATGCGGTTCCAGGCCTGCTGTTGGCATTGTTTCTGGTAACGCTGTGGGGCCCGGGCGTGATTCAACTATCCATTGCGCTCGGCCTCGCCGGGTGGTCTGGCATGGCGCGCGTCTTGCGTGCGCGACTGCTGTCGGTTCGCGAAGAGACGTTCGTACTGGCTGCAAAAGCGGTCGGCGTGCGCCCGGTTGCGCTCGCTTTCAAACATCTGTTGCCACATGCTCTTCCTCCGCTGTTCGTACTGGTGCCGTTTCGCGTTGAAATCAGCATCGTCGCGGAGGCGGGTCTGTCATTTCTCGGTCTCGGCGACCTATCGCACCCAAGTCTTGGCACGATGTTGCACGATGCCCAACCGCTATTGCGCGAATGTTGGTGGCTGCTCGCAGGTCCCGGTGCAATACTGCTAATCATGATTTTCGCGCCGAGCGTTCTCGCCGACCAACTTCAACAATGGGCAGACCCGCGGCTGCGACGCGCGCGATTTGACTTGCAGCGCGCAGACTGCACCAACGACTCATGAAGTTGACACGAGTGTTTACCGTGGTAGATTGATCAGTACCTTTGATATTCAAGGATCCAGCGGCATGAACGATCTCGCCGAACTGCACGCAAGCCACGAAACTGCGCAACTCATTCGCGTGCGCGGACTCGTGCAGGGCGTCGGTTTTCGGCCCACCGTCTGGCGGCTCGCGCGCCGTTGCGGTCTGCGCGGCTGGGTGACTAACGACGGGCACGGGGTGAGCATTCATGTCTGTGGTCCTGCCGATGCTGTGATGGAATTCGAACGCGCGCTGCTCCTCGAAGCGCCGCCGCTGGCCCGCATTGAATCCATCACCAGGCAACCGGCTCCGACGCTACCGGCAAATACCGACTTCCGCATCGTCGCCAGCCATGCTGACGGCGTGCACACAGGTGTCGTGCCTGACGCAGCGACCTGCGCGGCCTGCGTAGCG
>JANMPY010000163.1:0-11770 GCA_031370095.1 Betaproteobacteria bacterium | reverse complement strand
CACATCGACTTTTTCCGACTGCTGCGCATTACGAATGCGAGTCAGCATATCGGCGATTGGATCACTCATGCTCATAATATGTCTCCGTTTGCGTGAGGATTACCAGCTTGCTTTCACCATGCCCGGCACTTCGCCGCGCATCGCGATTTCACGCAATTTGTTACGTCCCAAACCAAACTTGCTGTACACACCACGCGGACGACCGGTAATCGCACAGCGGTTACGCAGGCGGGTCGGGTTGGCGTTGCGGGGCAGTGCCTGCAATTTCAGACGTGCTTGAAAGCGCTCTTCTTCCGAATAGCTTTGGTCGTTGATGACTTTGACCAATTCAGCGCGCTTGGCCGCGAATTTCTTCACCAGCTTTACGCGCTTTTCCTGACGATTGATGACGGACAGTTTTGCCATGTGATTTACCCTTAGCCTCGGAACGGGAATTTGAACGCAGCCAGCAACGCTTTGGCTTCTGCATCCGTCTTCGCGGTGGTGGTAATCGAGATATTCATACCGCGTAACGCGTCGATTTTGTCGTACTCGATTTCCGGGAAAATAATTTGCTCTTTGACGCCCATGTTGTAGTTACCCCGACCGTCAAAAGAACGCCCCGAAATGCCACGGAAGTCGCGCACGCGCGGCAACGAAACCGTAATCAGGCGATCCAGGAATTCGTACATCTTGGTCGAACGCAGCGTCACCATGCAGCCGATTGGATAGCCGTCGCGGATTTTGAAACCGGCGATGGATTTCTTCGACAGGGTTACAACTGGTTTTTGACCGGCGATCTTTTGCATGTCGCCGACCGCGTGATCCATGATTTTTTTGTCCGCAACCGCTTCGCCAACACCCATATTCAGGGTGATTTTGGAGATGCGCGGCACTTGCATCATGGATTTGTAGCCGAACTGCTGCATCAGCGCAGGGGCTATGGTGTCTTTGTAGTGTGTTTGTAATCGAACCATTATTTATCCCTCGCCTTTACGCGTCGATGACTTCACCGTTGGAACGGAACACGCGCACTTTGCGCTTGTCGTCCAGGGTCTTGTAGCCAACGCGATCAGCCTTACTGGTGGCGGGATTGAAAACGGCGATATTGGATAGATCAATCGACATTTCTTTTTCCACGATGCCGCCGGTGGTATTTTTCATCGGGTTAGGCTTGGTGTGTTTCTTGACGCGATTGATACCCTCAACTACAGCGCGGGCAAAGTCAGGCAACACCTTCAACACGGTGCCGCGCTTGCCTTTATCCTTGCCGGTGAGGACGACCACTTGATCGCCTTTACGAATTTTGCTCATCAGTCGGCTCCTTACAATACTTCTGGTGCCAGCGACACGATCTTCATGAACCGCTCGTTACGCAATTCGCGCGTAACCGGCCCAAAGATACGGGTGCCAATTGGCTCCAGCTTCGCATTCAAGAGCACGGCGGCATTGCCGTCGAACTTGATGAGCGAACCATCGTTGCGGCGAACGCCCTTGGCAGTACGCACCACCACGGCGTTGTAAACTTCGCCCTTTTTAACGCGGCCACGAGGCTGCGCGGACTTAATGCTGACCTTGATAACGTCACCAATGCCCGCGTAACGACGCTTGGAGCCGCCAAGGACTTTGATACACATTACCGATCGCGCGCCGGTGTTATCGGCGACGTCGAGAATCGACTGCATCTGAATCATGTTTTTATCTCCAACTTATTCCGCACCACGCTTGTGGCCCAGACAGTCTTGGATCCGTCTTATGTTTTCCGCATCCCGAAAGGACACGGACAACAGGTTAGAAAACTTCTTTTTGCCCGATCGCTTAATTTCGGCTTCGGCTGACGCTCGGGCAGTACGGTTTGCGATCACTTGCAATCCGTTTTAAGCAGACTATCAGCCGACGAAGCCACGGCTGGAGCAGCAAAGTCGGCAAGTATAACGCTAAAGGCGCTGGCGACGCAAGCGGGTTGTCAAAAATCCCTGAATGCCGGTTCCACGAGACGCTTCGGTCTCCTTATCAGCCTTAAAGAACCTCAAAACCGCTTGGTCAGCATCATCTGCGCGCCATCGCGCTTCATTTCCACCCGGTTCAAAAAGCTCATGCCCAGCAGCGCCACGTCGAGGCCGGTTTCGAAAACAGTCGCCTCAATCCGCTAAAGCGTGATGGCCCCGACGGAGAGCGACAAAATCCACGCAACCGCTCGCAGGCTACGGCTAAAATGGCGAATGCCTGGAATCAGGAAACTCGCAAAACTTATGAAACCTGTCGCCATATTTCGTTTTTCCGCTGACGATGGCCCAGGCTATTTCGCCAGCTTTCTTGACCGTCATGCCGTTCCTTGGGTCTTATTCAAGATCGATGAGGGCGAGCAGTTGCCTGAGGATGCTGATGCCTTCGCCGCGCTGGTTTTCATGGGCGGCGCGATGAGCGTGAATGATGATTTGCCGTGGATTGCACCCATCCTCACGCTAATTCACGATGCCATTGCAGAAGATATGCCTTGTCTCGGCCACTGTCTCGGCGGGCAATTGATGTCGAAAGCGTTAGGCGGCATCGTGACCCATAACGCAGTGAAAGAAATTGGCTGGAATGCGTTGCAGGTGGAAAATTCGCGGCTCTCTGACGCTTGGCTGGGCGCAGAAAAGAGCCCGCTCACGACTTTTCAGTGGCACGGCGAAACATTTTCGATTCCGGCGGGCGCGGAACGCATTCTCACCAGCGCAGCGTGCGCGAATCAGGCGTTTGTCATCGGTAAATCGCTGGCCATGCAGTGTCACGTTGAGATGACGCCAGCGATGATTGAAAACTGGTGCGAAGACTGGGCGAGTGAGAACGCTGATCCCGCACTGCCAAGTGTGCAAACACCTGACGAGATGCAAGCCGCGGTCGCAAGCAATATATCGGCGCTGAATAAACTCGCTGATCGGCTGTATGCGAAATGGCTGGACGGCGTGGTTGAACGCGCATCTACGAAATAAACGCGCGGCAGCGGAAACCGCGCCGGGCTAATCGCGAAAATTATTAAACTGCAACGGCACTTCGGTAATTTTTTCTTTGCATAGCGCAATCGCCTGCTGAAGATCGTCGCGCTTGGTGCCGGTCACGCGCACCGACTCGCCCTGAATGGACGCGGTGACTTTGATTTTTGAATCTTTGATCAGCCGCTGAATTTTCTTGGCGAGCTCCGTCTCGATACCGTTTTTCACGTTGATGATTTGCTTGACCTTGTCGCCGCCGATTTTTTCGCGGTCTTTTTCATCCAGCAGTCGCACGTCAACACCGCGCTTGGCCATTTTGTTCAGCAGCACATCCTTAACCTGGCCGAGCTTGAAATCGTCATCGGCAAACAAGGTCAACTCGAATTCTTTTTGCTCGATCCGCGCATCAGAGCCTTTGAAATCAAAACGCGTTGAGACCTCTTTGTTGGTCTGCTCGATGGCGTTTTTAAGTTCAACCTTGTTGGCTTCGGAAGCAATGTCAAAAGATGGCATTTTTTATCCTGTTATTTTTTTGACGATTTTTTGTTGGCCGCAATCCGCAGGCGCAGCGCATTGAGCTTGATAAAACCGCCCGCATCGGCTTGATTGTACGCGCCGCCGTCGTCGTCAAAGGTAGAGATGGTTTGGTCAAATAGCGAGTCGGTTTTTGACACGCGACCCACAGTCAGCACGGTGCCTTTATAGAGCTTTAATCGCACGCGGCCATTCACTGTTGCTTGCGATTGATCGATCAGACTTTGCAGCAAAATGCGCTCAGGCGAAAACCAGTAGCCGTTGTAAATCATGCGGCCGTAGCGCGGCATCAAATCATCTTTCAGCGACAGCACTTCGCGATCCATCGTGATCGACTCAATCGCGCGGTGCGCTTTCAGCATGATGGTGCCACCCGGGGTTTCGTAGCAGCCACGCGATTTCATGCCGACATAGCGGTTTTCGACCATGTCGAGCCGGCCGATGCCGTGCTTGCCACCGAGACGATTCAATTCCGTCAGCACTTTCGCGGGCGTGAGCTTTTTACCGTCGATGGCAACAATATCGCCCTTCGCATAATCGAGTTCGACGTATTCCGGTTTGTTGGGGGCTTTTTCGGGTGAAACGGTGATGCGCCACATCGAATCTTCGGCTTCAAAATTTGGATCTTCAAGTACGCCGCCTTCATAGCTTATGTGCAGCAAATTGGCGTCCATCGAATACGGCGCGCCGCCGCCTTTGCGTTTTTTAAAATCGACTGGAATGTTGTGCTTGTCGGCGTATTTCAATAATTTTTCACGCGACAGCAAATCCCATTCACGCCACGGTGCAATAATTTTCACGTTCGGCATCAACGCGTACGCACCCAGCTCAAAGCGAACCTGATCGTTGCCTTTGCCCGTCGCGCCGTGCGAGATTGCATCAGCGCCGGTTTTCCTCGCGATGTCGATCATGTTCTTGGCGATCAGTGGCCGTGCGATCGACGTGCCCAGCAGATATTCGCCTTCGTAAACGGTGTTGGCGCGAAACATCGGGAAGACAAAATCACGCACAAATTCTTCGCGCAAATCCTGAATATAAATATTTTGCTTCTTGATGCCGAGCTGCAACGCTTTTTTGCGCGCAGGTTCCACTTCTTCGCCCTGACCGATGTCGGCGGTGAAGGTAATCACCTCGCATTTGTAGACGTCCTGCAGCCATTTGAGAATGACAGAAGTATCCAGGCCACCGGAATATGCCAGCACTACTTTGTTTACATCGCTCATTCAATTGCTCACTTGTTGAGAATATTAATTTGATCAAACACTAGCACTGGTGCGGATTTTCAGTCATTTATGCCCTGCGAGGCGCACCAGTGCTAGTGTTTTGGCATTGCGTCGATCACGTAGTCAGCTGTCAATCCGCCCCAGCAACAAAAATTCCATCAACGCCTTTTGCACATGCAGCCGATTTTCCGCCTCTTCCCACACCACGCTTTGCGGCCCATCGATCACATCAGCCGAAACTTCCTCGCCACGATGCGCGGGCAGACAGTGCATAAACACCGCGTCCTTGTGCGCCGCTGCCATCATTTTTTTATCAACACAAAAATCGGCGAAGGCGTTTTTTCGCGTTTCCGTTTCCGCTTCAAACCCCATGCTGGTCCAGACATCGGTGGTCACCAGATGCGCGTCTTTCGCAGCGAGCATCGGATCGTTGAACGCTGCCAGATGCGCGTGATCCAGCGCTTCGCCGCGCTGCGATTTCATCTCGTAGCCGATGGGTGTCGCGACATTTAATTTGAAATCAAAAATACGCGCCGCCTCAAGCCAGGTGTAGCTCATATTGTTCGCGTCACCAATCCAGGCAACGGTTTTGCCCGCGAGTGAGCCACGTTGCTCGACGAACGTAAAAATATCAGCGAGTACCTGGCACGGATGATATTCGTTGGTGAGACCATTGATGACCGGCACGCGCGAGTGCGCGGCAAACTTCTCCACTTTTTCCTGCTCGAAGGTGCGGATCATCACCAAATCCACCATGCGCGAAATCACCCGCGCCGTATCTTCGATCGGCTCGGAACGCCCGAGGTGCGTCGATTGCGAATCGAGATGAATCGCCTGTCCGCCTAGCTGATAAATGCCCGCTTCAAAACTCACCCGCGTACGCGTAGAACTTTTTTCGAACACCATCGCCAACATGCGATCCGTCAGCGGCTGGTAGGGAATGTAATTTTTGAATCTTGCTTTCAGAATTTTTGCGCGGAGGAGCAAGTGCTCGTACTCGTCGCGCGTGAAATCTTTCAGTTGCAAAAAATGTCTCATGATTGCGCCATGAAAATCACGCGGCAACTTGCATAGGCTGGGATAAAAAAGCCTTGATAACCGATGAAAGACGCGCGACTATTTCGCGTGCTTCGACCTCGTTGATAATGAGCGGCGGCACGATTCGGATCACGCTGTCCTGCGTCACATTGGTGAGCAAGCCCGCATCCAGCGCCATCTTCACGATGTCGCCGCATGGGCGATCTAGCTCGACGCCCAGCATCAGGCCCATGCCGCGAACTGCTTTCACGCCCACCACACCTTGCAGGGCATGGCTGAAACCGTCTTTCAATACCGCACCCATATTTGCCGCGTTGGCGAGCAGCCCTTCTTCTTCCATGATTTCAATGGTGCGCAACGCGGCAACCGACGCCAGCGGTCCACCACCAAACGTGGTGCCGTGATTGCCGGGCTTAAATACTTTCGCCGCAGCGCCACGCGCCAGACATGCGCCAATCGGCACGCCTGAACCCAAACCTTTGGCGAGCGGCATGACATCCGGCGTGATACCCGCCCATTGATGCGCAAACCACTTGCCAGTACGGCCGATACCCGACTGCACTTCGTCGATCATCAGAAACCACTCTTTTTGCGTGCAGAGCTCGCGCAACTGGCGCAGGTAATCCGCGCGTGCTTCGACAATGCCGCCTTCACCTTGCAGCACCTCGGTAAGCACCGCGACGACATCTTTATTGTGTGCGGCAATCGCACGAACGGCTTCAAAATCGTTGTACGGCACGCGAATGAATCCGCCGACCAGCGGCTCAAAGCCAGCTTGCGCCTTGCGCGATCCTGTGGCCGCCAAGGTCGCCAGCGTCCGCCCATGCCACGCGTGCTCCATGACGATGATTTGCGGGTTCGCCACGCCGCGCTGATGACCATACAAGCGCGCGAGCTTGATCGCACATTCGTTGGCTTCGGCGCCGGAATTGCCAAAAAATACGTTATCCATATTGGCCAGCGCACAGAGCTTGTCGGCGAGAGCGGCCTGCTCTGGAATGTTGACCAGATTGGAGGTGTGAATAAGCTTTCCAGCTTGTTCGGCAATACTTTTGACCAGCTTCGGATGCGCATGTCCCAAGCCCGACACCGCGATGCCGGCCAGTGCATCGAGCACTTTTTTGCCATCGGTCGTAAAAAGCCACGCGCCTTCGCCGTGGCTAAAAGCGACTTCAATTGGCTTGTAGGTATTCATCTGGTGGATCGATAACATCACGTGGTCCTTTCTTGCCTGCTATTTTGCGCGATCAATTATTAAATATCGCGACGACCCTAAACGACAACGGCGGTCTCGTGCGGACCGCCGCTAAATGTATTCAAATAAACTATATGGCAATCCTGTTTGCAGCGCAACAATTTGCGCGGCGAACCGTTGTTACGGCGCGTCCCTTTGCGCTGGGATGGGCGGTGCAGCCTTCAAAGTTATAATTCAATGTTGCGGTGCGATTGCACCACTGCTTACACATTCCACACCGCCCGCTCGATGCCACTCCCGGCCATTCCCGTTGCCACCAATCCGCGCATTGTCATCCAAGGCGTCACACTCAATGGCCGTGCATTTCGCCCCAGCGACTGGGCGGAGCGACTGTGCGGCATTATGTCCACGTTTGGCCGAGATCAGCAGATGCGTTATTCACCGTTTGTGCGGCCAATGATGCTCGATGGCGTGCGTTGCGTTGTGGTCGAGCCGTCGCTGCAAGACGCTGAGCCTCGCGCGTATCGATTTTTGCTCGATTTCGCCAAGGACAATGAATTGGTGGTCATCGATCCGCGGATTCCTGCAAATGAAGACTACTGTCCGCTACCGGGCAACGCGCTGGAGACCCTGACGACACAATTTCTATAGGACAGCACAAAAAAAACCGCCGATGCTTCGCTCCAGATTGGGACACGAAATCGGCGGTGATTTACATTTACGATTGATCGCGGAGGCGATCAATCGGGTGAGCAACAAAAATCTATGCTTGTGCAGCGACCTGAACTTTTGCGCCAATCGCTTTGATCGCAGCAGAAAGACGGCTCTTGTGACGAGCGGCTTTATTTTTGTGAATGATGTTTTTGTCGGCGATCGAATCGATTGTCGACACGGATGATTTGAACACGGCCTCCGCCTGTGTTTTGTCACCGGCGGCAACGGCTGCGCGCACTTTTTTGATCGCGGTGCGAAGTTCCGAGCGCTGACCCATGTTGTGACCGCGCTGTTTGACGGCTTGACGTGCGCGCTTGGCGGCTTGTTTGGTATTTGCCATGATTTTTCCAGATTCTTGCGATGAAATTTGCGGGAAGCCGAGTATTATAGCGCAGCCTTAAAGAAAAGCAAACCCGCTGAGTTTGCTGGGGTTTTACCCTTGCACCTTCCTTTACATTGCATTGTCATGAATCTGCATGAACCTTCTTAAGGCCGCCCTATCGGTCTCCGCGATGACTCTGCTGTCGCGCATCACCGGTCTGATTCGCGAAATCATTGGCTTTAACCTGTTCGGCGCGGGTGCAGCGATGGATGCTTTCCAGGTCGCCTGGCGAATTCCTAATTTGCTGCGTCGGCTGTTTGCCGAGGGCGCGTTCAGCCAGGCATTTGTGCCGGTATTTGCCGAGTATAAAAACAAACGGGGCGAAGCCGAAACCAGGGCTCTGTCGGGCAATGTCGCCAGCCTTCTGGCGCTCGTACTATTCATCGTCACTCTGATCGGCGTGATCGCAGCGCCTGCGCTGGTTTACGCCACCGCACTCGGATTCGCAGGCACGCCCGAAAAGTTCGAGCTCACCACGCAACTGGTGCGAGTCACCTTCCCATACATTTTTTTTATTTCGCTCGTTGCAGTGTCGGCTGGCATTCTTAATACATTCAGCGCCTTCAAAACGCCCGCTTTCACGCCAGTGTTGCTCAATCTCTCGGTGATCGCCTGCGCACTGTTGCTCGCGCCGCATCTGAATCAGCCGATCATGGCGCTCGCGTGGGGCACCTTGATCGGTGGCGTCGTGCAACTGGCGTTTCAAATTCCCGCACTGCGCCGCATCAACATGATGCCGCGCATTTCATTTGCCGCATGGAAAACCCGCAAAGATGCGGGTGTGGTGCGCATTCTTGCGCTGATGGCACCGGCGATCCTGGGCGTGTCGGTCGCGCAGATTTCGCTGCTACTCAATACGCAAATCGCGTCCTTCCTGCAAACCGGCTCGGTCGCCTGGCTGACAGCAGCCGACCGGCTGATGGAATTTCCTTCCGCGATGCTGGGCGTGGCGCTGGGCACGGTGTTATTGCCCTCGTTGGTGAAGCATCACGCTGATGAAAATGCTGCCGAATATTCACGGCTGCTCGATTGGGGACTGCGCCTGACGCTTGTGTTGACGCTGCCTGCGGCCCTGGCGCTGGCGCTGCTGGCGACCCCGTTGATCGCAACACTTTTTCAGCACGGCGCGTTTAGCGCACAAGACGTGCTGATGACGCGTGACGCGCTGATCGCGTACTCGGTCGGTTTGACTGGCATCATTCTGGTAAAAATTTTAGCGCCCGGTTTTTACGCACGGCAAAACATCAGGACGCCGGTGAAGATCGCTGTTTTTACGCTGGTCGTGACGCAGCTTTTCAATCTGGCCTTCGTTCCCTTGTTCAAACACGCGGGGCTCGCACTCTCGATCGGCTTGGGCGCCTGCGTCAACGCGGGGCTGTTGTATTTTTTCATGCGCAAGCAAGACATCTTCGTTCCGCAGCCAGAATGGCTCGCGTTCCTGTTGAAAATTGCTGTCGCGCTTTATGTGATGGGTGGCGTGCTGTTTTGGATGTCGGGCACGGACGTTGCATGGCTGACTGCCACAACGCTCGAAAAATGTTGGCGGCTTACACTCGTTGTCGGTGCAGGCGCACTCAGTTATTTTTCGAGTTTGTGGCTGATGGGTTTCCGCTTGAACCAATTCTCAAAACGGCTCGGATGATGTTGCAACTCCATCGCGCGCTTGTTCCCGTCGGCACGCCCCTCGCCATGGCCATCGGCAATTTCGACGGCGTGCATCGCGGCCATCAGGCGATTCTCGCGGCAGGAATTGAGGCCGCGCGTGAACACGGTCTGGCTTTCGCGGCGATGAGTTTTCACCCATTGCCGCGCGAATTTTTTGCAACGCTGCGCAAGGACGCGTCGTTTGCGCCGCCACGCCTCATGAGCATCACCGAAAAACTCGCCGCGCTGCAGGATAACGGGGTCGAACACGCATACATCCCGCGTTTTGATTCACTTTTCGCGGCGCAATCGCCGGACGATTTTGTCAATGCGTTGACGCGCATGGACGTACGCTGGCTGATGGTCGGCGAAGACTTTCGTTTCGGTGCGCGTCGCGGCGGCGATGCAGAAACGCTCATGCGTGCCGGTGCGCAGCATGGATTCATGGTGGAAACGATGCCAGATGTCGTCGTCGATCACGAAAAAATTTCCTCCACGGCCATTCGTGATGCGCTGCGTCTGGGTCAGTTGGACACCGCCGCGCGCATGTTGGGCCGCCCATACACCATCGTCGGTCGCGTGACCCACGGCAAAAAACTCGGGCGCACGCTTGGTTTTCCGACCGCCAATATCACACTGACGCGCCGTCAACCCGCGCTATCAGGCGTGTTTGCCGTACAATGCAGACTTGTAACTCGCGGGCTCGAGGGAGTGGCGGGGATTGAAAGAATCAAGGGCGGGACGATCCTTAACGGCGTCGCCAATCTTGGTACCAATCCGGTGGTCTCAGTCGATGGCCACCACCATCTGGAAGTCTTCCTCTTCGATTTTGCAGGAGACGTTTACGGCCAACGTCTTAGCTGCACTTACATCGAAAAAATCCGCGACGAGAAAAATTTTGACGGCCTCGATGCGTTGTGCCTGCAAATGCACGACGACGTATCAAAGGCTAAAAATATTTTGCGAATGGATTGATGATGGATCAAAAGGTTGACTACAAGAGCACGCTGAATCTCCCCGATACGCCGTTTCCCATGCGCGGCGATCTGGCAAAACGCGAACCCGGCTGGGTGGCGCAGTGGCAGAGCCAAAAACGCTACGAAAAAATTCGTGCGGCGTCGACTGGGCGGCCAAAATTTATTTTGCACGACGGCCCGCCGTATGCGAATGCGGCAATTCACGTCGGCCATGCGGTCAATAAAATTTTGAAGGACATGGTTGTCAAATCGAAGCAGATGGCGGGGTTTGACGCCGTGTACGTTCCGGGTTGGGACTGCCACGGCATGCCGATCGAAATCATTGTTGAGAAAGAGCACGGTAAAAATCTGCCCGCTGAAAGAGTGATGGAGTTTGCACGCGCACACGCGGAGTCGCAGATCACCTTGCAGAAAGCGGACTTCATTCGCCTCGGCGTGCAGGGCGATTGGGATCATCCGTACAAGACGATGGATTTCGGCACCGAAGCGGCGGAGATTCGCACGCTGGGACAATTGTATCAGCGTGGCTACGTGTATCGCGGATTGAAACCGGTGAACTGGTGTTTCGATTGCCATTCCGCATTGGCCGAAGCGGAAGTTGAGTATGAAGACAAGACATCGATTGCGATTGATGTTGGTTTTCCGATATGTGAAAGTGAACGCGGAAGATTGGCGAAAGCATTTGGACTTATTAATTTACCAGACATGCCTGTGTACGCGGTTATCTGGACGACTACTCCTTGGACAATTCCGGCGAATCAGGCGCTAAACGTGCATTCCGAATATATGTATTCGTTAATTCGGACGCACAGGGATGGAAATGACATTGCATTGATTGTAGCCCGCGACCGTGCGTCAGAACTTTCACAAAAATATGGCTTGCACTTTGGCGGTCTCGAAAACACGCAAGGCCGTAACCTCGAAGGAATTCAATTCAAACACCCGTTCTACGACCGCGTCTCCCCTGTGTACCTGGCCGACTACGTCACGCTCGAAACCGGCACCGGTATCGTTCACTCCTCGCCCGCATACGGCGTGGACGACTTCAATACCTGCAAGCGTTACGGGATGACGAACGACGAGATCCTGAATCCGGTGATGGGCAATGG
>JANMPY010000138.1:0-10642 GCA_031370095.1 Betaproteobacteria bacterium | reverse complement strand
GCCGCGCTCGGCCGCAACCAATTCAGCCGCAACCAGCGTCGTCCAGCACACGCCGACGGCCACACGGAATGCGGTGAGCACGTGCGGCAGCGTCGCCGGAATCACCACGCGGCGGAAAATTTCGAAATCGCTCGCGCCGAGTGCCTGTGACACTCTCACGTAGATTGGCGGCAGCAGCTTGATGCCTTCGTAGATCACGATCACACCGGCGAAAAACGCCGCATAGATCAGCACCGACACGCGCGCCGGTTCGCCGATGCCAAAATAAACGATCACAAGCGGGATCAATGCAATCGGTGGCAGGGCACGGAAAAAATTGATGACCGGATCGATGAAGCGGCGCACCGCAGGATACCAGCCGAGCAAAAAGGCGACAGGGATCGCGATCACCAGTCCGCAAACCACGCCGATCAGCACGCGGCGCGCGGAAAGCAGCACGTCAAGCCAAAGCTGTTTTTCGACGTTGAGGTTGATGAATTGGCGAAACACTTCCTGCGGCGACGGCAGCAGACCTGGGTCAACGAAACCGATGGCCCACATTGCCCACCAGATACCGATGATGACTGCGAACGACGCCGCCCCGTACAGAAAGCCCAGTCGATCAGACCACGAGCGCTGTTGCATTGTGCCGCCTGCCATTTATCGCTCCCTGAATAATCTTGCGTGTTTCAAAAACGCTTGCACGCATGCCGAAAAACACTTGCGCGCTCAATCATGACCTGCTAAAGTTCATAGCTATAGAGGACTAGAGGTACTGTAACTCACTTTATATGTAAAAGCAATCACACCGGCAATCACGATGGAACGAACATCCCGAACATCCTCAATGAGCACCGAAACCGGGCGTGATGCCGTGCCGGGCGGCGAACGCCTCGCGGCGCTGGAGCGGCTGCGCGTGAGGGTTCAGCGCACCGCCGACAGTGACGAGCCGCGCTACAGCCGACTGCGCACGGCGTTTCTCGACGCACTCGCTGCGGGGGATTGGCCGCCCGGCGACAAGTTGCCACCCGAGACCGAGATCGCCAAAGCAGTGGGGCTGAGCTTGGGAACGGTGCAGAAGGCGCTGGCGCGGCTGGCCGGCGACCGGGTACTGGTGCGCAGGCACGGACATGGCACTTTTGTATCGGGTGAAGCGTCGCATTCCAATCAGCTTCTGCATTTCCGCTTTGTGGCGGACGACGGCAGTGCCATCGTGCCGGTTTACGCCGAGGCGCTGGATCGATCCGTGGTGCGCGTCCGCGGGTCATGGTCAGAATTTTTGCAAGCACCGAGCTGTATTCGGATCCGTCGTCGCATCAACGTCGCCGACGAGTTCGACTGCATCAGCGAGTACTACATTGACGCCGACAAATTTGCAGCGGTGCTCGAATTGCCATTGGGCGAACTTGACCGGGTGATCATCCGCAATCTGCTGGCGAATCGCTTCAACGCGCCGGCGCTATCGATTACGCAACGCATTGCTGCGGCGGCATTTCCGCCCGGCATCCAGAGGCTTCTGAAATTGCCCAAAGCAAAAATCGTCGGCGAAAATTCTTTCGGGATTGTGTTCGAGATTTTTTCCCATACCCATCACCGCGCGCCGGTCTCGTTTCAGCGTATTTTCATTCCGGCGGGGGTGCGCCAGCTTGAGATTCCCAGCCCCAACCTGCGCTGATGAAATCGCCCTTAAAGAGCGTTGACTACATCGTCATTGGCGCGGGGACCGCCGGTTGCGTGCTGGCCAATCGGCTAACGGAAAATGGCAAATACACGGTGCTGCTGCTCGAGGCCGGGCCCAGCGACAACTATCCGTGGATTCACATCCCGATTGGCTATGCAAAGACGATGTTCAACCCCAGGTACAACTGGATGTTCAACACCGAGCCTGAGCCGCAGATGAATGGGCGGCAAATTTATTGGCCACGCGGTAAAGTGCTGGGTGGATCGAGCTCGATCAATGGCCTCGTCTACATTCGTGGCCAAGCTGAAGATTATGACCATTGGGCCGCGCTGGGCAACGCGGGCTGGTCGTTCAATGATGTGCTGCCGTACTTCAAGAAACTCGAATCCAACGAACGCGGCGAGAGCAAGTATCACGGCGGATCGGGTCCGATCGCCTGCTCGGACATTCACGAACGGCATGAACTGATGGACGCGATCACTCGCGCCGGTAACGAGCTCGGCGTGCCGACGACTGATGATTTCAATGGCGGAAGTCAGGAAGGCGTCGGCTATTTTCAATTGTTCACCCGCCGCGGCTGGCGCTGCTCGACGGCAAAAGGCTACCTCGGTCCCGCACGCGCGCGCGCGAATCTTACGGTCGAGACCAACGCGCTAGCGACACAGATTGTGTTCGACGGCAAGCGCGCCGTGGGCGTGAAGTTTAGTCAACATGGCAAATTTTTTGAGGTAAAAGCAGCGCGCGAAGTGCTGCTATGCGCGGGTGCGGTGCAGAGCCCGCAAATTCTTGAGCTCTCTGGCATCGGCGCGACAGCGGTACTACGACAGCACGACATCCCGGTGGTCGCGAACCTGCCCGGCGTCGGCGAAAATTTGCAGGACCATCTGCAATTTCGTCTCATCTATAAATGCAAAAAACCGATCACGACCAACGACGCGCTTAATTCCATCTGGGGAAAAATCGGCATCGGGCTAAAGTGGTTGAAGAATCGGTCCGGCCCGATGGGTATCGGCATCAATCATGGCGGCATGTTTGCGCGCGCGCTTCCGGACTCGAAGACACCGGACATCCAATTTCACTTCGCCGCGTTGTCGGCCGAAATGGCGGCCGGTAAATCGCACCCCTGGTCGGGCTTCACCTTCAGCGTGTGCCAGTTGCGACCGACGTCGCGCGGCTCGGTGCATATCAAATCGAAAGATCCGCTAGCGCCGCCGTCGATCCGTCCGAACTATCTCGCCACCGTGGAAGATCAGCGCTGCGCACTCGCCGCCGTCCGCTACGCGCGCACGCTCGCCAACACCAACGCGATGAGTGCGTACACAGAGAGCGAATATCGTCCGGGGCCACAAGCGGCTAGCGACGAAGACCTGCTGGCGTTTTGCCAAAATTACGGCGCGACAATATTTCATCCATCGAGCACCTGCAAGATGGGATCGGACGACATGGCAGTGGTGGACGCGCGACTGCGGGTGCGCGGCGTCAATAATCTGCGCGTGGTCGATTGCTCGATCATGCCCACGCTCGTCTCAGGCAACACCAATGCGCCCGTGGTGATGATCGCCGAAAAAGCCTCGGACATGATTCTTGAAGACGCTCGACTTTAATGATGGCCAATACAGTGGAGACGAACAATGAACGCTGCAGAACCTAAATCCCGCCCGCCCAATGGTGCAGAAATGGTTCGCGAGTTGGCGCGTTGCGGTGTGAGCTATGTAGTCACCGTGCCCGATTGGGTGCAGATCCCGCTACATCGCGCACTGGAAGCAGAACCAGATGGCGGCATCCGCCTGCTCAATTGCTGCACCGAAGACGAAGCCTTTACCATGGCGGCGGGTCTCCATATCGGCGGAAAAAAATCGGCCATCGTGATCCAGAACCAGGGCCTCTACGCAGGGCTAAACGCCTTGCGCGGTGCAGGTCTCGACGCGTCAATACCGATGGTCATGTTGATCGGTCAATTCGGTCGCGAGGTTGCCAACTTCGACGCTTCACCGCGAGCGTCGAGTCGACGCGTAGTGAGTATTCTGGAGCCGCTGCTGGCGATGCTCGACATTCCTTACTGGAACATCGAACGCGCCGACCAAATTGGCAACGTCGGCAAAGCGTTCGACGCGGCAGAGCAGCGGCAGTCGCCTGTAGCGGTGATTCTGGATCGCAACATGGCGTGGGATTAAAAAAATATGGCCAGGGGAAAAATATGAAATCGCTAAATGCCTGTGAATCAATCGTCAAACATCGCGGCCGCGCGGTGCTCGTTTGCACGATGACCAGCATCAAATGGGTGTATCAACTCGACCCGCAAGGACTCAACGCGTGCTGCGTGCCGCTGATGGGCGGCGCATCGGCGCTCGGTCTTGGCATCAGTATCGCCCAGCCGGATCGGCCAGTCGCGGTGCTGGATGGCGATGGCAGTCTGCTGATGCAACTTGCGTCGCTGGTGACGGCGGTGGAAGCGGCACCGCCAAATTTTGTGCATTTTGTGTTCAATAACGGCGTGTGGTTTGAGAACATGGCAAACCTGCCGGTGCCGGCTGCCAGGAAAATCGACTACGCAGGCCTCGCCCGCAGCGCCGGCTACCAACACGCTACCCGCTACGCTACGGCTACCGAGCTCGATGCCGCATTACCCGAGCTGCTGTCCGGCGGCGGGCCGCGCTTCGTTGAGCTGGTGATTGAGCCGGAAAAAGTCGCGTTGTGGTCTGGCGAAAACCTGCAAGTCGATTTGCCGGATTTTCATTTCGCCCGCATGGGCAACGATGCACGTCGTTTGAGGAGTGAACTTGCAAACCAACCCGCCTGATGTTGATTCGATCTCGCCGCAGATGACGCTCACAGCTGAGGAGCGAGCGATGCTCGGTGGCGAATGCGGTGAAGCCAAACGCCGCGCCATCGAATACCAGATCAAGGTCGGGCAATTTTGGGGTGCAGAACGCTTCGTGCCGGTCACCAACGTTCACATGATGGGCGACATCGAAGTGATGGGCGACGGCGGACTCGAGTGGCTGAAAGACTATGCCAATCTCGGTGCGCGTTGTGCCGTGAGCACCACCACCAATGCGCGCTGCATTGATTTCGCGCACTGTGATCACCTGAAACAGTCGCCGGTCGAAGTCGAAAAAGAACGCCACATCATTCGCTTTTTGCAAAAGATGGATGTCGTCACGACCGATACCTGCATCAACTACCAGACCGTGTACCAGCCGCATCTGGGCGAACACGTGGCATGGGGTGACACCGGCACGGTGATTTATGCCAACTCGGTATTTGGCGCGCGCTCCAATTTCGAGTCGGGGCCTGCCGCACTCGCCGCAGCGATCACGGCGCGCACACCGGCTTATGGATTTCATCTTGACAAACATCGCCAGGGTCAATTCACCGTCGAGTTGCGTGCATCACTGCCTGACTTGGCCGATTGGGGCGCGGTCGGGAAGCTCGTGGGTGAATCCCATCAGAACTATTATTCAGTGCCAGTGTTCCACGGCTTTCAACGCACGCCGACCGCAGATGAATTAAAGCACCTCGGTGCCGCGCTGGCCAGTTACGGCTCGATGGGCATGTTCCATTTCGTTGGCGTGACGCCTGAAGCGCCATCGATCAGTGCGGCAATGGGAGGTGCAACCGGGGCCGAGCAAATGGTGATCGTTGATGCCGATATTGAGCGCGTCTATGCAGGCTACTCGCAGGGTGACAGCGACGCGCAGCTGGTGGTGTTCTCAGGACCGCAGCAGTCGCTGTTCGAGATGAAGCATCTGGCGGCCTTGTTCGATGGCCGGCGCGTGCGCGATGGCAGTAGTTGCTTTGTCACCACCAACGGCGCGGTACTGGCGCAGGCAACAAAGCTCGGCTACGCAGCGATGCTGGAGACTGCGGGCGTGACGATTCTTGAGGGCGTGTGTTTTTATATTCTGCAAAATCTTTCACCAATGCGCGTCGCCAATAATTGGACCAACATGGTGTCCAATTCTGCCAAGATCGTGAACATCATCGGTGCGCACCGTTTCAACACGATCCTGCGGCGCACGGCCGACTGCGTCGAGATCGCTTGTACCGGAAAACTGAAATGAGTGCGGCGGTCATTCACGTCAGCCGCGCCTTTGGTGCCATTGTTGAAGGCGAAGCGCTGGTGTCGGAAGAAGGTTTCTCGCCGCGTTACGACCTTGATCGGTGGACCGGTCTCATCACCAAGCCCGGACACAAGCTCGAAGGCGCCAGCATTTGCGACAAGATCTGCTTCTTTCCGACCGCCAAAGGCGGCATCGCCGCAGGGTGGGCGTTCTACGACATCAAGTGGAAAAAAATCGCGCCCAAGGCGCTGATATTTGGCGTGACCAATCCGGTGATGGTGCAGGGCGCGGTGTTTGCCGACATCACCATTACCGAAGGCTGGGATAGGCATCCGCGCGAGGTCGTCAATACTGGAGACTGGGTGCGTGTTGATCCTCAACGATGGGTCATCGAAATTATTCGTCACGCCTCACCGCGCGCCACCTGATCGTCGCCATCGCAGCTAACGCCGCAATGGCTTTGACCGCAGAAGCCTATTCTGCGACACTAAAGTAATTTTGTTGTGAGGTCGTTGTCTCATGACGATGCCAGTCTTGACCTGCGTCTTTCGTCTCATCGTGAATCTGTTTTAATTGCGCTTGCCAGGGCGGAAAACCAAATCCGCATTCACGCGTTTCTGCTTTTGTCCCGGCGGAAAACTTCGCTTTACGCTGCTCCCCGCGCACCCGGCCCACCGCAGCAGGTTGCTGAAACCACTGCGCTGAGACGGAACTTTTGATCTCGATTGCCATGAATTCATTTTCCAATCTCCAACTATTTGCTACCTGCGTCCTGATCTGGGGCACCACCTGGCTCGCGATTACTTTTCAGCTCGGTACGATAGCCCCGGAATTGTCCGTGGGATACCGTTTCATCACCGCCTCAATCGTGTTGTTTGCTTACTGCCGGTGGCGCGGGTTGACTTTGCGTTTTGCATGGCGTCAGCACGCCGATTTTTTCATGCTGGGTGCATCCATGTTTTGCGTAAGCTACATTTTCGTTTACTACGCCGAAACCTATATCGTTTCGGCGATGGTCGCCGTGGCCTACTCGGCAAGCCCGATGATCGTCATGCTGATGGCGCGCGCGCTGTTTGCAACACCGATCACGATGCAGGTCACCATCGGCGCGTTACTTGGTATCGGCGGCATTGTCTGCGCATTCTGGCAAGAGTTTGCCAATATATCGTCGAGCCGCAATGCCGAGCTCGGCGCGGTATTTGCAGCGCTCTCGGTCATTGCCTCGGCTGCGGGCAGCATGGCCGCGACGCGCGTGCATGCGCGTGGCTATTCGACCTGGAGCAGCATGGCCTGGGGCATGCTTTACGGCGGTGTGACGGCACTCGTCATCGGGGTCGCATTGGGTAAACCACTTCTGTTCGAAGCCACCGCAGAATACGTCGGCTCGCTTTTGTATCTCGCTGTTTTCGGCTCGGTCGTGACCTTCGCCTGCTACCTCACGCTACAGGCGCGCATCGGCCCGGCGCGCGCCGCCTATGTCGGCGTGATGACGCCGATCCTGGCGCTGGTGGTGTCGTTTTTCTTTGAGAAATTCGCTTGGGGATGGCTGACGACCATCGGCGTTGCGCTCCTGCTTGCGGGCAATATTGTGATGCTGCGCGGCAAGCCACAGCCAGATACGGCGCTCGCAAGCTAACTCGGATTTGGCAATGTGCCTTGGTGTTTTTCCATGTAATCCTGTAACGACTTCGCCGCTTTTTTTCGCACCACCCCCTTGAGCGGGCCGAACCAGCCAAGCGCAGCGCCAAGGCCACCAAGCGCCTGACGCGACCATTGCCAGAAACCAAATCGATCAACGTGGCGGATAATTTTTCCGTCGCGAAACGCGAACACGGCATCGACTTTGTTATGCACAAATCGACCGGTTTGCGAAAACGTATATTTCGCCTCCCAATGTGCGCTGCCGCCTTCGGCATCACCGCTCACGTCACCCAGAATAATTTCCAAATCCTTGCCGCGCGCGCACAACATCGCCCACATCGCGGTCGCCTCCGCGCCGCGCAGCATCGGGAAAGCCGGGTCGCTGAAGGCGATGTCAGCGTGATAGCACGCCGCCATGCCTGCGGCATCGCGTTTGGCGAAAGCCGCGTAAAAATCACGAATCAGTTTTTCGTTTGGGTGCATGGGAATCTCCATGGATGTCGAGTAGGATTTTACCTGTGCTGTGAAGGTGAAAGCGCGTTGGTCGGCGGTGCAGATTTCATTGTGCTGATTTGCGGCGACGTCATGGCCGCGCCAGCACAGCCGAAAATGTCGTCGGCGAATGCGATTGACGTGAACGATGGGGGGAAGATTGTCGGCTTGTCCTGATCGCGTAGAGCGCCATTTGGCGGGCCTTTCAGGGCATTTATGCCAAGAGAGGCGCGCCAGTGCTATTGGTTGAGCGGGGGTTTCGATTCGCATGCGAATCGCCCGCGAGACGGCTGCCCCATGCAAGGGGCAGCGCGACCTGCAAGGTTGGCCATTGGCTCGAATCGTGGGCACTCGGGGTCTAAATACCTACATTTCATTGTTTGTGAACACTGAAATGTGTTCATTTTTTTTAAAATATCCGGCCTACAAAATCAGCAGGCGTGAGGATGGGATACGTGCCCGCCAGCGCGAGCAGGTCAGCATCACCCGTCACGAGGCAGTCGGCTTTGCTGGCAAGCAGCGTGGCCAACACCATGTTGTCCTTTCCGTCACGTGGCACATGGGCAGTGGTTTTGCGAATGTCGGAAATTTCCGCTTCAAAACGCAGCAACATCACGTAGCGGCTGATGGCGTCGTCATTCCAATCGATGCGCCTGCGAATTTTTGGATAGCTCAGCACAGTGGAAATTTCAGCCAGCGTGGGCTCGGAAAGCACCAAAGAAAAATGTCCGCTTCGCCACGCGTTGATAATTCGTCCTGGCGTGCTTTTGGGCAGCATCAACCCGGAAACGAAAACGTTGGTGTCGATGACCGCCCGCACTCAACGCTTCCTTGCCTGTTTGACAGCGGCATCGATTTCCTGTTGGGCAACGCTTTCGTCCACGCTTTTATAAGCGATTGCAAGTTGATCGGTGAGCCGATTGAACTCGCGCTTCAACAAACGGATTTTATCGAACAGCTCGTTATCCACCATTGCTGCAACGGGCTTACCGCCTTTGGTGATGACCACTTGATCGTTTCCATACTGTATGCCGTTCAGCAGTTCGCCCAGATTTTGACGGACTGTCATGGCAGTGGCTTTTTTAATCATGGTGATTGCTCCAATTGATGTGATTGGGTCAATTGTAGCAGTTTGTATTTCCCTCAAGAAGCGCTCTGGGAATAGTTCCACCCGCTATCATTTGGGGACATAAGGCAAGAGGCGAAGCCAGTATCGTCGCCAGTACGTTGGGCCAAATTTAACAGCCCAACATTGAACAACGGAGCAAATTGATTGGATCGACATGACTGGCATTGTTGGGCTGATGAAGCGAGCCCCACCTGCGAGCTGTAAATTAGCCAGCGGGTAAATTAATGCCAAAAGTCCATTTCCACATACTGCCTTCTTTGACATAGATCGATGTGCCCCAAATAGGTCCAACCTTTTGGCCGAAGCAAGTGCCGTCCGCACCGCCATTAAATGTCAGGATGCCGACGGTCGGCGAGAGCATCGTGCCTGCGGCGTCGGTGACGCTGACGCTCTTGACATTGCATCCCTCGCTGGTCCAGTCCTTTAATGCATCGGCCTTGGTGGCGAAGTAGGTGCCAAAAATATTGATGAATGAAATTTCCGTGGTCGTGAGATCCGCAATCTTTTTGGCGTCGTGTGCTCTCCACGCTTCCCAGATGGCCTTTTCGGTCGCGAGCATGGCAGCGGTGTCGACATTTGGCGCAGCGGTTTTGGCGTTGTCTTTTTTAGGCGCTTCCTTCTTGTCAGCCGGTTTTGCGGAAGCCGCTTTTGGATCGACAACCGGCGCTTCGGCGTGGAAGGCTCCTTTCCATTTATTGCCGTCGCGAACGTATACGCTCGCCGCCATACTGACCGCCGGGACCTTTTGTCCGCCGCATGTGCCGTCAACGGTTGACTTATAAGTAAGCAGCGCCGCATCTTTACTGAGCGGCTTCATCTGCCCGTCGGACAGAGCGTAGCTCTTGATCTCGCAATCGGCATCAGTGTATTCCTTTGTCGCTGATGCCTTGTCGAGCTTGCCATACGAACCGTAGCCGACAAACTTGTCCAAGAGAAATGTGTTCCAGAACTTTGCGTCCTTGTTCTTCCATGCCTCGAAACTACTCTTTTCGAGCGCCATGAGGGCTTCTTTGGTCGGCGCCGCCGCTGCCGGTCTGGCGGCTGTGTTTGCGGACTTTGCGTCATTCTCCGCTGCGTTTCCGGCTGTGAAAACAAATGCGACCGCTGCGGCTAAAAAGAAATACCTGATTTTGGTCATAAATTGTCTCCTCAAAAATTTATTGTAAATTGAATTCAAGGCCAAGGGCCGTACATCCAAAAAACCTTCAGGCTATTAATTGATCGCTAAGTGAGTTTGTACCACCCCGCGCCCAAATTTCTTTACGCACGCCGTTCATCGATGAGTGCCTCGATGTTCAAGCCGCGCACCGGATTGGCCAGCATAAATACTTTGAGTTTTTTCGCTGCCGCAACTTTGTCTTTTGCCTTGGCACCTGCGCTGGGCACCAGATCCGCGATTGCTTTTCCGCGATTGGTAATCGTAAAACTTTTGCCGGCTTTTACCTGCCGCAGCAATTCGGGGAGCTTTGTTTTTGCGTCAGTTGAGCCAATTTCGATTTTCACGGATTACACCTGTCATGCGAGTGTAGTGCTTCGTATTCAATGCGACTTATGTTGATGGTCACCAATTGGCTCCTTCCCCCGGCAACGGGGGTGAAGCGGGGGTTTCGTGACGCATGCGTCACGCCCGCTGAACGGTTGGCCGATGCAGCGGCC
>JANMPY010000099.1:0-4092 GCA_031370095.1 Betaproteobacteria bacterium | reverse complement strand
TGCGATACCGAGCCATTGCCAACGCTGGCGTAGCTGAGTTTGCCGGGTTGCGACTTCGCCAGCGCGATGAGCTGCTGCAGGGAATTAACCGGCACATTTGCCGCAACCGCCAATAAATTCGGCTGCGAGCCGGTGAGGATGATGGGAGCAAAATCGCGCAGCGGGTCGTAGGCGAGTTTTGCATACAAGGCCGGCGCGTTGGCGAGAGGGCCGTTGAAACCGAGCAAGAGCGTGTAGCCATCGGGAATTGATTTCGCGACCTCAGCCGCGGCGAGCGTGCCGCCGGCTGCAGGCTTGTTGTCGATGATGATGGCTTGACCCAATCGTGCGCGCAACGGTTCGGCGATCACACGCGCAACGATGTCGACCGAGCTGCCACCGGGTGCGGCGACAACGATGTGGATCGGTTTTTGCGGCCACTGGGCGCATGCGGGCAATGCGGCGAGTGTACTGATGAGCAGCAGGAGAAGCGGCAGGAAGCAGGATTTTTTCATTTTATTTTGTAGCTGGACGTTTGCCGAGTTTACCTGTTGGCGCGGTCTCGCTTGACGCAGTTTTCGACAGTCGCGGATAATCGTAAAATTGAAAATCAAGGCTGATGAAAACGCCAAGGCGCACCGAAAACCAACCGAAAGACGAAAATGACAGCTCCGCCGATTGTTCCCATCACCGCGCTGTATGCCGCCATGTTCGGTTTGTTGTTTGTGATCCTGATGGTGGCCGTGGTGAGGCTGCGGCGCAGTTTACGCATCGGCTTGGGTGACGGCGGCAATCGCGATTTGCAGCAGGCGATACGCGTTCACGGCAACGCGGTTGAGTGCGTGCCGATATTTCTGCTGATGCTGTTTTCGCTTGAGCTCAATCACGGCGCGCCGCTGCTGCTGCATGTTTTTGGTGCCGGCTTTTTGGCAGCCCGGGTCGCGCACGCGTGGGGTCTGTATTCGTCACGTGGCACGTCGCCCGGCCGCTTGCTTGGCACCGCCGGTACGATGCTGTTGCTGGTCGCGCTGGCGATTGCCAATCTGCTGCAGTGCTTCAAATAAAATAAGCGACCACAAACACACCCAGCATCGTAATCGCCAGCGACAGCTTGGCGAGTGCGCCGATAAGCAACCCGAGCCACGTTGCGAAGCCAACTTTTGCGGCCTGATCCAATCGTTGTCGCGCAACGAGCTCACCGATCACGGCACCGATAAACGGAAACACGAAAATACCGATCAACCCGAAGAACAGGCCGACGATGCTGCCGATGGCAGCACCCAGCAGCGCGAGCTTCGAGGCGCCTACCCGCTTCGCGCCCAGCAAAGCCGCCACGAAATCAGCCGCAATCGCCAGCGCCGTCAACAGCCCCAGCAGGGTAAGTGTCGGCCAGCCGATGCGCTGAAAGTCGCCGATCCACGCGATGATGATAAGGCCCATAAAAACAAATGGCACACCGGGCAGCGCCGGCAGAATAGTCCCGGCTAGGCCAATGAGCACCAACGCGCCCGCCAACATCCAAAGCAATATCGTTGCGGTTTCCGTCATGCTGGCACTTTCAAATATTTTTCAACTGAAGCAGAGATTATCGCGGTTTGGGTAACAGCGATTTTTTGAGGGATGTCCAAGTGTACGGATTCGACTTCGCCTATCATAGTTGTAGATTATGTTTTTTTAACCACGGATCAATCCATCAACATGGCAGCGTTACCCAACACGATCCCGCCCGCATCTCGCGGTGAACTCATCGCAAAATTGCGTGAGGTCCTGCCTGCGCGCGCATTGCTCACCGACACTGAGGCGATGAAGCCCTACGAATGCGATGGCCTCTCGGCCTATCGGCAAGTGCCGATGCTGGTGGTGTTGCCGCAGTCGGTTGAAGAAGTGCAGCGCATTCTCGCCATCGCACAGGGCACAGGCACCAAGGTGGTGGCGCGCGGTTCCGGTACCGGGCTTTCCGGCGGTGCTACGCCGTTGGGCGACGGCATTCTCATGTCGCTGGCGAAATTCAATCGTATTGTCAGCGTCGATCCACTGGCGCGCACGGCGCGCGTGCAACCCGGCGTGCGTAACCTGCAAATCTCCGAAGAAGTCGCACCGCTTGGTCTCTACTACGCGCCCGATCCGTCGTCGCAGATTGCCTGCTCGATCGGTGGCAACGTGGCCGAAAATTCGGGCGGCGTGCATTGTCTGAAATACGGCCTCACGGTGCATAACGTGCAAAAAATTGACGTGGTCACCATCGACGGCACGGCGGCCACCATCGGCTCCGACGCGCCCGATGCGCCGGGCTACGATTTGCTGGCATTGATGACTGGTTCCGAAGGCATGCTCGGCGTGACTACCGAAGTCACTGTGAAGCTGATCCCGAAGCCGCAGTTGGCGCGGGTCGTGATGGCGAGTTTTGATGACATTGAAAAAGCCGGTGACGCAGTGGCCAACATCATCGGCGCGGGCATCGTGCCGGCAGGACTGGAGATGATGGACAAGCTTGCCAACGTTGCGGTCGAGGATTTTGTTCATGCCGGTTACGATCTCAACGCCGAGGCAATATTGCTTTGCGAATCCGACGGCACGCCGGAAGATGTGGAAGAAGAAATCGCCAAAATGGAAGCGGTATTGAAAGCGTCCGGCGCGACCGCGTGTCGCGTATCAAAAGATGAAACCGAGCGGCTCAAATTTTGGTCGGGACGTAAAGCCGCGTTTCCGGCGGTCGGTCGCATTTCGCCGGATTACTACTGCATCGACGGCTCGATTCCACGACGCGCATTGGCACCAGTCCTCAAACGCGTCGCCGAACTCTCAGCGCACTACCGGCTCCGTTGCGCCAACGTATTTCACGCCGGTGATGGCAACCTGCATCCGCTGATTTTGTTCGACGGCAACATTACCGGCGAGCTTCATCGCACCGAACAATTCGCGGCTGACATCCTCGAGCTTTGTATTGAATACGGCGGCACCATCACCGGTGAGCATGGCGTAGGTATTGAAAAAGTCAATCAGATGTGCAGCCAATTCAACGACGCAGAACGTGAAATGTTTTTTGCGGTGAAGCGTGCGTTTGATGCGGATATGTTGCTCAATCCCGGCAAGGCAATTCCGACGCTCAGCCGTTGCGCGGAGTACGGGCGCATGCGGGTGCATGGCGGGCAATTGCCGCATGCGGATATTCCGAGGTTTTGATTTTGTGTCTACGCAGAAAATGAAGAACGGCTTTGGGCGCGGCGTTTGGCGAAAAAATGTCCGCAAAAGCGCTCCAGCTCTAGAGTTTTTCTTGTTTTTGCCGCGCAAATTCTTCTGACGCCGATGCAAGCCGCAGTCATCCAGGACTTCGAACGCATCACCCCGCCGCTAAAAGTCATCGCGGATATTGAACGCTTAAAACCGTTCGAGACCGACGCGTTCATTTCGCATCGCGCGCTGCCGCTATGTGCGGTGCTGCCGGAATCGGAAGCGCAGGTGGTGGCGATTGTGAAAGCATGCAACGTGCGCGGTGTGCCGTTGGTGACACGCGGTGCCGGCACCAGTATTTCGGGCGGCTCGATCCCGCTTAAAGATGGTGCGCTGGCAGTGATGGCGCGGATGAATAAAATTCTCGATGTCGATCCGGCGTCCCGCACTGCGCGCGTGCAACCGGGCGTGGCCAATGCGGCGGTATCGGTCGCGGCCGCACCATACAAATTGTTTTATGCGCCCGATCCGTCGAGCCAGATCATTTGCTCCATCGGCGGCAATGTCGCTGAAAATTCGGGTGGCATTCATTGCCTCAAATACGGCCTCACGGTACACAACGTGATCAAGCTTCGGGTGGTCGCACTGAACGGCGAAATACTTGAGATTGGCTCTGCGTCTCTCGATGCGCCAGGTTACGATTTACTCGCGCTGATGAATGGCTCCGAAGGACTGCTTGGGCTCATCACCGAAATCACCGTGAAGCTCACGCCCGAGCCTGAATACATCGAGACGCTGTTGGCCGCATTTCCATCGGTGAAGGATGCGGCAAATGCGGTCAGCGAAATCATCGGTGCGGGCGTGATACCGGCGGCGTTGGAGATGATGGACAAGATGGTGATCAATGCGTGCGAGAAATTCATGGCCGCCGGATTTCCGCTC
>JANMPY010000074.1:0-2156 GCA_031370095.1 Betaproteobacteria bacterium | reverse complement strand
GTGGTGGCGTTGCTATCGGTGAGCTTGGTGACGATGTCGATCAGCTGCGTGCGGAACTGCGCGCTGATGCCCGCTGACAGCAGCGTCACACTCAAGGCATCAACCATCGCGGCCGGATCATTGGCCAATGCGATATAGGCGTCGTAGTTCGGCTTGATCCATTTGTTCGGATCGCTCCCGGATGAATTAAAGCCGCCGATGATGCCGTATTTGCTGAAGTCCATGAATCCGGAAATGGTCGCGCTGTTGGTGATTTCAAATTCCGGGCCGAACAACTGTGCGGTTCCAAGCGGACCCGACGGCGAATAATCCGGGTGGTAATAATTGAACACGCTCGGTGCGCGCAGCGGGCTTTGGCCAAGCGAATCCGAGCTGCTCAAGTCGTAAATGCCCGCGTAGTCGCCGTTGGGAATCTTCGCGTCAAACGCGCGGTGTAATTGCGTGAAACGCAGAATCGGCTCACGCAATTTGCCGTACGAATTCGGCTGCGCACTGCGGGTGGTGCGCGCTTCGGGGTCGAGCAGAATGGCGCGAATGACCGCTTTCATGTCGCCGCGCACGCCTGCGCCGTTGTTGTTAAAGACGTTGGTGATGCGCGTCACGTAAGCACCGCTCGGATTGCTCGTGACCAGACGCATGATCAGTTGCTCGCCGATGAAAGGGCCAACGTTGGGGTGATTGAATAAATTATTCACCACGTCATCTACATCTTTGTCCGCCGTCTGACCAGCAGGTACGACTTGGCTGAAGGCCGCCGAGCCGGGATAAGTCAGCAGCGCTTTCGCACCCGTGTCGTGCGCGCCGCCGGTCACCGAATGCGAGCCATTGCTTGAGCTATCGAACACGCGGTAGGTGGTGAGCCACGGTGCCATTGGTGTTGACCAGGCATTGCACGCTTTGTCGGCGTTCGCGACGCTGTTTGGATATGGGACATCCGGATAGAGCCATTTGTACTGATCGGTCTGATTTTGCAATGCAAAATTCCAACCCGTCAGCGCGCGCGCGACTTCCTGCGCATCTTCCTCGCTGTAGGTGTTGATCGGCTTGCCGCCGGCGTCAAACTGCACCGAGCCGTCAGCGTTAAGCATCACGGTACCGATGGTAAATAACTGCATCAATTCGCGCGCGTAGTTTTCACTCGGGATCGTGTTGTATGGGGCCGGCTCCGCCTTGGCGCTGCCCTTCATGTCGAGATACACGCCCATCGCCGGACTTAAAGTGATGCCTTTAATCAAGTCACGGAAATTACCGAACGCATTCGCGCCCAGCAGATCAAGGTACGCGGCGGGGCCGCAGGCCTGATCCTGAATGGTGTTGTTGTTCATCGAGATCACCATGATTTGCGAGAGCGCAAACACGACCCGTTGACGCAATTGGTCAGGCGCTTCGAAATATTGCTTCCAGATCGACGGTGCCATCGCCGCGTACGGCGCAGTCGGGTAGGTCGGATAGTTGCGCACGGTGGTGAGGTGCGAGGTTTGGCCGATGGCGAACTGCTCATCGAGATAAGCAGCAGGCGTCATGAGTGCAACGCGGCTGATTTCGGTTTGCGACGCACCGAAGGTCGCCTGCGCCAGCAAGCGCGCGGCGTCCGCTTTCGGATGCGCGTTGACGGCGACGTTGAGCGCCGATGAAAAACTGTACGCGCCCGTGCCATCGATCACTTTGGCCGACACCACAGTTGGCCCCTCGATAACGGGTTTCCAGTTGAACGCATACGGTGCAGTTGACGATTCGCCGAGCTTGGTCAAGCCCTCGTAAAACTCCACCCGTGCGATGTTGCCACCGGTGCCTGCGGTCGCGTTCGCGTTTAGCGGCGCAGCGACGCCGACTTGCGCCGTCGGGGCGGACAACGAAACCGACGGCGGCCCGCCCGTGCCGAGCGACACGCCTGAGCGTGATTTAACGGCGGAAATATCGGACGAATTTATCGCGCCGCTGGCGTTGATGTCGAAAATGAAATTGTTGGCGGCCACCGTAACGGTCTGGCCCGAGCGCGCCTTGATCGCGCTGATGTCACTTGCGTTTACGCTGAACGAGCTATTGATGTCGCCGGACAAAAAGCCAACCGATAGCGAGGCGGTGAGGGTGCCGTTAACACCCGCCAAATCGATACGCACGCGGCGATTGTCCTGCACATTGGCAAGCGTCACCAG
>JANMPY010000030.1:0-8324 GCA_031370095.1 Betaproteobacteria bacterium | reverse complement strand
CGCGATATCCAACACCGGAAATGTGATCACCTCGGCACCTGCGGCGCGCAATGCGGTCGCGCTGCGCGCCGCTTGCCCGCGAGGACGCGTCACGATCAGGATTGCACCTTGCAGTGGCAGTTCAGCTTGCATCAGCGCTGTGCCGGGAAAGTGAGGCAAGAATTTCGCCGGCGCCCTCGTCGATCAACAGCTGTGCGAGCGCGGTACCGAGCGATTCCGCACCCGCCACGCTGCCCCGCTGGTTGCGTCGAATCATGCGGCTGCCGTCTGGCATCGCGACAAAACCATCGAGCATGAGTTCGCCATCAAGCAGAGTTGCATGCGCGCCCAGCGGCACATCACAACTGGCGGTCAAGGCGCGGCCAAAGGCGCGTTCAGCGTTGACCATTGCGGTGGTCACCTCATTTGCAAATGGTGCCAGCCACGTAGCAACATCTGGCCGCGTTGTTTGATACTCGATGCCGAGCGCGCCTTGGGCGATTGCCGGCAGATAAATTTCAGGCGACAACGCCGCACGAATACGCGCGTCGAAGCCCAGCCGTTTCAGACCCGCTGCGGCGAGAATGATGGCGTCAAAATGTCCCGCATCAAGTTTAGCCAGACGCGTATTGACGTTGCCACGCAACGCTTTGATGTCCAAATCGGGTCGTGCATGTCTCAACTGGCTTTCGCGCCTGAGACTGGACGTACCGACCGTGGCACCCTGCGGCAACGATTCGATAGTGGCAAATCGGTTGGAAACGAAGGCGTCGCGCGCATCTTCGCGCTCACCGACGATGACGGCTGAAAAGCCCGGTGGCAACGTCATCGGTACATCTTTCATCGAATGTACGGCAATATCCGCGCGACCATCCTCAAGTGCCGTTTCGAGTTCTTTGATGAACAATCCCTTGCCGCCAATCTGCGCGAGCGGCTTATCCAGAATCTGATCGCCCTTGGTGGTCATGCCGATGATGTCGATTTTTGCCAATGGATAAAGCGCGCGCAGTCTGGCTGCCGTCCATTCGCTTTGCACCATCGCGAGACGGCTCTCGCGGGAGGCGATTCTGATTGAGTCCGGGGTCGGTGACATGGGGGAGTGGAGGATAGGATCAAAAAAGGTCAGAAAACACAAAATTTTATCACGCAGCCCCTGTCCAACTTGCGTATCCAAAGCGAAACAAGCGCGCCGCCATTGATTCCAGTCAATTTTGCTGCACTGCGGTAAAATGAAGTTGTCCTATTTAAACCACGAACTTTGCGCAGAAACCACCACGCTCATGGCCGCCAATCCCGTCTACCTTCCCGTTGCAAAATCGCTGAAAAAAAACGGCGATGTGTTGCCTTTTTCGTCCGCTGCCAGGACAGACGAACCTTCCGACGACGACGCCGTGCGCCTGCGCGAGATTCCGTATAACTACACCTCGTTCTCGGATCGAGAAATCGTCATGCGACTGCTCGGTGTGGACGCGTGGGACATGTTGCTGGAATTGCGAGGCGAGCGAAAAACCGGGCGCAGTGCGCGCATGCTCTACGAAGTGCTCGGTGATATTTGGGTGGTGGAACGCAACCCCTATCTGCAAGAAGACATGCTCGATAACCCGAAGCGCCGCTATGCGCTTGCAGTGGCGATGCGTCACCGGCTCGGCGAAATCGAAAAGCGCCGTCAGATCGATCAGGCCAGGAGCGACGCGCTGCTGGATCCCGAGCTGGAGTCGCGCTCCAACAAGGTGATTGAGCTCTTGAGGCGCGCCCACAAAGCGGTCGACGTGTTTGAGAAAGAATTTTCCGACACGTGGGATTTCCGCAAGAAAATCGCACGCCGTTTGGGCAAAGTTACCCACAAAGACAACATCGCATTCGATGGTCTGGCGCGCGTCTCCCACGTCACCGACGCGACCGACTGGCGCGTGGAATATCCGTTTGTGGTGGTGCATCCAGATAGCGAAGAAGAAATCGCCCCGCTCGTGAAAGCATTGATCGAGTTGGGTCTCACGATTATTCCGCGTGGTGGTGGCACCGGCTATACGGGCGGGGCAATTCCGCTCACCAAAAATTCGGCTGTTATCAATACCGAAAAGCTTGACGCACTCGGCCAAGTCGAGCGCCTCACCCTGCCGGGCATGACTGAGACGGTCGCAACGATTCGTTGCGAGGCGGGTGTCGTGACCAAACGCGCGATGGAAGCGGCGGAGCTTGCCGGTCTCGTGTGGGCGTGCGATCCGACGAGTGCCGATGCAAGTTGTATCGGCGGCAACGTGGCCATGAACGCGGGCGGGAAAAAAGCCGTGTTGTGGGGTACCGCACTGGACAATCTCGCCTCGTGGAAAATGGTGACGCCGAATGCGGAGTGGATGGAGATCGAACGGCTTGACCACAATATGGGCAAAATTCACGATGTCGCTGTTGCGAAATTTCGCGTCCGTACGTTTGATGAGACCGGCAAAAAACTGAAATCTGAAGAAACGCTTGAAATTCCCGGCGCACAATTTCGCAAAACCGGTCTCGGCAAAGATGTCACCGATAAATTTTTAGCCGGCCTGCCGGGCATCCAGAAGGAAGGCTGCGACGGCATCATCACCTCGGCGCGCTTTGTGCTGCATCGCATGCCCAAACATATTCGCACCGTGTGTCTGGAGTTTTTCGGGCAGGTCAAAGAAGCGGTACCGACGATTGTCGAGATCAAAAATTTCCTTGACGGCCACGAGCTCGCCACGCTCGCGGGCCTGGAACATCTCGACGAACGCTACTTGAAAGCAGTCGGCTACGCGACCAAATCGCGGCGCAACCAGCGGCCAAAAATGGTGCTGATCGGCGATATTGTTTCTGACGATGAAAACGCCGCGATGGAGGCGGCGAGCGCGGTGGTGCGACTGGCGAACGCGCGCCACGGCGAAGGATTTGTCGCGGTGACGGCTGACGCACGCAAAAAATTCTGGCTTGACCGCGCTCGCACGGCGGCGATTGCCAAGCACACCAACGCTTTCAAGATCAACGAAGACGTGGTGATTCCGCTTGACCGTCTCGGCGATTATTCGGACGGTATCGAGCACATCAACATCGAGCTCTCGCTAAAAAACAAGCTGCGATTAGTCGATTGCCTGATTCATTTCATTCAGGGCAAGTTGCCGCTGGACGAAGACGACGAAAAAATCTCCCTGGAAGAATTGATCGGCTCCAAGCGACAGGATGCGCTCGATTTGCTGCACGCGGTTGGTGCGCGTTGGCAGTGTTATCTCGATAATCTCGATCAGCCGATTGCCAGTATCGGGGCGGCTCTTGGCGATGTCGGCGTGGACGATTCGATCCTGCCGGCAAGCGGGTCAACTCCTGAATTAACGCTTTTCGAGCTGCTGCAAACCTACCAAATCCGCACCTCGTGGAAGTCCGAAATTCGCGCGCCACTGCACGAGCTATTTTCCGGACGTATGTTTGTGAAGCTTCAGGAAAAACTCGACGCGGTTCACAAAGAAGTGCTGCACAGCCGGGTGTTCATTGCGCTGCACATGCACGCGGGTGACGGCAATGTGCATACCAACATTCCGGTCAACTCCGACGACTACGGCATGCTGCAAGAGGCCAATGCCGCAGTGGCGCGCATCATGGCGTTCGCACGGAAATTGAACGGCGTGATTTCCGGCGAACACGGCATCGGCATCACCAAATTTGAATTCCTTACGGCGGAAGAAATCAAGCCGTTCAGCGAATACAAAAAGCGCG
Organism: Betaproteobacteria bacterium; assembly: GCA_031370095.1. GTDB lineage: Bacteria > Pseudomonadota > Gammaproteobacteria > Burkholderiales > Usitatibacteraceae > UKL13-2. Next base: position 4,625 of record JANMPY010000030.1, on the reverse strand, counting down.
TGGATCCCGAGGGTCGTTTCAATGCGGGGAAGCTCTTGCCAGGCGGCGATATGGGGCGCGCTTACACTCCGAGCTTCGGCCTGCTCGGCGCGGAGTCGTTGATCCTTGTGCAATCCGACATCGGTGCGATTGCTGATTCGATCAAAGACTGCCTGCGCTGCGGCAAGTGCAAACCGGTTTGCGCGACGCACGTGCCGCGTGCGAATTTGCTTTACAGCCCGCGCAATAAAATTCTTGCGACCTCATTATTGATCGAAGCTTTTCTCTACGAGGAACAAACTCGCCGTGGCGTGTCGCTGCGCCACTTCGATGAATTCTCAGATGTTGCCGACCATTGCACCGTTTGCCACAAGTGTGCGAGCCCGTGTCCGGTAGACATCGATTTCGGCAACGTATCAGTGGCGATGCGAAATCTTTTGCGGAAGGAAGGCAAAAAGAAATTCAATCCCGGCACTGCTGCGGCGATGTTTTATCTCAATGCCACCGACCCCACCACCATCAAGATCACCAAGACCTTGATGATCGACTGGGGCTACAAGGTGCAACGTTTCGCACATTCGCTGGCAAAAAAATTCCTGCTGCCACAAATACAAACCAAGCGTCCGCCTGCGACGGTAGGTAAGCCCGCCATCAAGGCGCAGATTATCCACTTCATCAACAAACCGATGCCGGGAGGTTTGCCGAAAAAAACCGCGCGCGCCCTGCTCGATATCGAAGACGACAAGGTCGTGCCGATTATCCGCGACGCGCAGAAAGCCGGCGTGGATGCAGAAGCAGTTTTTTATTTCCCCGGATGTGGATCAGAGCGTTTGTTTGGACAAGTGGGCTTGGCAACACAAGCGATGCTCTATCACATTGGCGTGCAGACGGTATTGCCACCGGGCTATCTGTGCTGCGGCTATCCGCAGACCGCATCGGGCAACGCCGATAAAGGTCAGGAAATCATCACGGACAATCGGGTGTTGTTTCACCGCGTCGCCAATACACTTAACTATCTCGACATCAAGACCGTGATCGTCTCGTGCGGCACGTGCATGGATCAATTGCAAAAATACGAATTCGAAAAAATATTTCCGGGCTGCCGATTACTCGATATTCACGAATACCTGATGGAAAAAGGTGTGAAGCTCGAAGGTATCACCGGCACACGCTACATGTACCACGACCCTTGTCATTCGCCGATGAAAACCTATCAGCCGATGAAGGTGGTGAACGAATTGATGGGCGCGACGGTTACCCAAAATGAGCGCTGCTGCGGCGAATCGGGCACGCTCGCCGCCACCCGTGCGGATATTTCCACGCAGGTGCGGTTTCGCAAGGAAGAAGAAATGAAAAAAGGCGCTGACACGGTACGCGCCGATGGCTTTAAGGGCGACGTGAAAATTCTCACCTCATGCCCGTCGTGTCTTCAGGGATTGTCGCGATTCGACAATGACAGCGGCACCACTGCTGACTACATCGTGGTTGAAATTGCCAAGCATGTGTTGGGCGCGGATTGGATGAAGCAATACGTCGCCAACGCCAACAACGGCGGGATTGAACGCGTGCTGTTGTAGGCAATCCAATGTCTCTTTGAGCGCGTACATGTAATACCGTGCGCACCATATTCAGGTACTGCAAAGCACGCCGGGACAGCGTATTATTTCTGCATTCTTTTTAGCGAGAAAGCTATGAGCGTCGAGACCAATCGGATCGCGGTTTCCAGCGTGTTCGCTGCACTTCTGCTTGCAGGATGCGCCAACATGCAGCAGCCCGAGTTACAAATGGTTGCTGCCACCAACACCACGGCACGCACAACACAGTGCGAAGGTCTGAACACACTTTCTGATCACGACGCCGCCGCCAGACTCGACATTGCCGAGCTTGCGCTGCGCCAGTTGCGTGATCAGGCGGGTGTCGATAACGAAGGTGTCTGCAAGCTACCAACGGTCGCACGCAACAAAATCATGGCGGCGTACCGCAACTCGTTCAAGAATCCTGACCGCAAGACCTTCCGCTCGCCCGCGAAAGAATATATACGCAGTTGGGACGTGGACGAATTCGGTCGCACGCCTACCTCGACCGACATGCTGCGCGCTGAAACCGAGCGCAAAATGCTAACGACCACGCGAACCGGTGGCGGTGAAGGCGAGCAAGCGCGTAATCTCGCCGCCGGCGTGTCAAGCAGCACCTGGACTGCCTTAGGCCCCGGCAACGTGGGTGGACGCCTGCGCGCGGTGCTGATCGACCCGCGAGACGCTAATCGCATATTGGTCGGCGCATCGACTGGCGGCATCTGGCTTTCAACCAACGGCGGCCAATCTTTCTCGGCCATCGCCGATTTTCTGGGCAACATTGTCGTGGGCGCGATGGCCTTCGACTCGGTCAATCCGAACATCATTTATGCCGGCACCGGCGAGTCTTTCACCGGTTATCAGGGTGTGGGCATGTTCAAGAGCACTGATCGAGGCATCACTTGGGCATATCTAAACGCAACCTCGACCGATACCAGCGTCAATCCTTCCGGCCTCGATTGGTGGTTCGTCAACCGCATCGCGGTGAGTCCCTCTAATCCACAACTTATTTTGGCGGGGACCACTTCAGGAACCGCGACCGGTGGTGTCACCGCGAACGGCAAGGTTTACCGCTCGACCAATGGCGGCAACTCCTGGGCGAAGGTTGCCGATTTTCAGGGCCTGGATGTCAAATTCGATCCCAATAATGCCAGCAACGCAGTAGTCGGCTCCGACGACGGCTATGTTTATTATTCGAGTGATGCCGGCGCAACGTGGACACCGAGCGCACGCATCGTCACAACGCCAGTCGGTCGTGGCTCGCCCAAAACTGCACGCATCGAGGTTGACTACGCGCGCAGCGCACCGGGCACAGTGTATGCATCGGTTGACAACAACGCCGAGTCAAACGCCGACAAAGAGCGCGGCCAGATATGGAAATCCATCGACTACGGTGCGAATTGGACACTGCTTGCCGAGCCTAAACATTTGAACGAGCAGGGCGACTACGCTAACGCGCTGTGGGTGTCACCGGTCGATGACCGGCACCTGATCGTCGGCGGGCTGGATCTTTTTCAGTCGGTTGATGGCGGCAATTTTTTTGACCGCATCAGCACTTGGTCACAGTCATTTCCAGGAACTGCACAGCCACATGCCGATCACCACGTCATCGTCGCAGCGCCCGGTTACAGCACTTCAAACCCGGTGGTGTATTTCGGCAATGACGGTGGGCTCTATCGCTCCAACAATATATTCGCCGCGAACGCCAATACCAATTCCACCTGGCAAAATCTCAATAATAATTTGAGCGTGACGCAGTTCTATGGCGGTGCCGGCAAACGTGCCGCCGGCGGCAAGATCATCGGCGGCACGCAGGACAATGGCGCGCTGATTTATGCGCAGGGCACCGACTGGGAACGTACCGCTGGCGGTGATGGCGGCTTCGCGGCGGTCGACCCGATTGACGACACCACCATTTATGGTGAGTACGTGTACGCCTCGGTACACCGCAAGGTCGGGCAGAATTCGCGCCAGTTCATTTGCAGCGGAATCAGCGAAGCACTGAAAAGCACCGCCACCAACCCCTATTGCGGCACGACCAATCCCGAGCCCGCCAAGGCAAATTTCATCGCGCCCTTTGTGATCGACCCAAGCAATCGCGACCGCATGCTGGTGGGTGCAAATTCGCTCTGGTTGTCGACCAATGTTCGCGCGGCGACACCGACATGGACAGCGATCAAGCCACCGATCACCATCAGCGGCGTCAGCACTTATTACATCAACGCCGTCGCCGTACACGAGCGCGATTCGAACGTCATTTGGGTGGGGCACAATTCGCCCGGGCAAGTCTGGAAAACCACCGATGGCTTATCGGCATCGCCTACCTGGACGCAAGTCGGCAACGGCCAATTGCCAGCCGGAAACGTCTCGCGCGTGAGCATTGACCAAGACAATCCGAATCGGGTGTGGGTCACCTACACAGGCTTCACCACCGGGCGGCTGTGGCAGACCACCGATGGTGGCGCGACCTGGCAAAATATTTCCAGCAATTTGCCACGTGTGTCCTTGCACGACATCAAGCGCCACCCGACGCAGCCGAATTGGCTTTACGTCGCTGCTGCCAACGGCGTGTACACGAGTGAGAACGGCGGGCAAAGCTGGAGTACCACCAACGACGGTCCCGCCAGCGTGCGCGTGCGCGAGCTGTTCTGGTACGACCCGACGACACTGGTCGCCGTCACCTATGGACGCGGCATGTTTCGCACCACGGTTGCGGGCGCAGGTGCTGCCAATTATTCCGACCTGTGGTGGGCAGGCACAGCTGAAAACGGCTGGGGCATGTCGATTCAGCAGCACGGCCAAATCCAGTTGAACGCGATGTACGTTTACGACATCGCGGGTAAACCGATCTGGTATGTGTTGCCCGGCGGCACGTGGAACAGCAATTTCACCACCTACTCGGGACCGATCTATCAGCCGACCTCGGCCCCGCTCAATAATTACAGCGCGACACAATTCAACGTCGGCGCGCCAGTCGGCAACATCAGCATCAACTTCACCAGTAACTCGACGGCGGTGTTGCAATATGTCATCAACGGCGTATCCGGCCAAAAATCGATCCAGCGACAGGTG